>CACYJD010000007.1 GCA_902774655.1 uncultured Erysipelotrichaceae bacterium
TTCTAATGTATATTTAATTTCGTTAACTCTTCTAAGTTCGAATTTTCTTAACTCTTCAAAGAACTCTTGACCAGTGGACTTATCTACTTGAACAATAATCTCTAATAAGTTTTCTACTCTTGAGATGACTTTAATGTTTCCACTAGTAAAGGCTTTATCGAAGTCGTCTTTATTAAAGAAACCAACAACAAATGTTTTAAATGGTCGATTATGAATTTCTTTCATATCGACTATATCAATTAGTTTTCCATCTTTAATAAAGCCGACATAATCGCATGTTTCATCGAGTTCATCAAACATATGATTACTCATTAAAACAGTAACTCCTCGCGCTTTTTCTTCTTCAAGGATATTAATGAAGGCTTCTCTCATAAGAGGATCAAGACCAGTTGTAGGCTCATCTAAAAGAATAATGTCAGGTGAATGCATAAAGGTCGCTACAATAGCGGTCTTTTGTTTCATACCCTTACTCATTCTTTTTAGGTTAGCAGTAGGATCAAGCTGTAAAGCATTAATAATCTTTTCTGCTTTTGACATATCTTTTAAGTCAATTAATTCTGCTTGTGATTTAAGGAATGCAGAACCGCTTTCTACTGGTGGGAACGCAATTTCTCCAGGTAAGTAGCCGATACTTTTCTTGATTTCGCTTCCGTTAGTCCACGGATCTAAACCATTGACTCTGACATAGCCAGAGTCTGGTTTTAAAAATCCCATGATGTGTCTTAAAGTAGTGGTCTTTCCACTTCCATTAGTGCCGCAATAGCCAAAGACACATCCCTTAGGGATTTTAAAAGATATGTCAAAGATACCACGTCCTTTGCCATAGTCTTTAGTGACATGGTTTAATTCGATAACCACTCCATCAGTAAGAGCGTTTAATTTTTCAATAGTTTCTCTACTCATTTTGTGTTACCTGAGACGCCACTAAGGCCGTCAAACTCTTTCTCTTCTTTATAGAAGGACATGAAATAATCCTGTAATGTAAATGGTTTTTCATCAAATCCGACAACGTTAATACCTTCTAGTTTAGTAAAGAATTTGCGGTAATTAGCTTTCTTAACTTTTACTGTAGCGATATATCTTTGTTTATTTGTTTCAATAACTTCACCATATGTATTGATTTCAAGGAATTTATTAAGATTCTCTTTATCTAAGAATCTAATGTTATATGTTGTTACATCGTTTTCTTTTAAGTCATCCGCTTTGAAAGTGGAGACGTGAACACCATCTTTAATAATAGAGATAGTGTCACATGTAGCGTCAACTTCACTAAAGATATGACTAGAAAGTAGGATGGTTTTGCCTCTTTTCTTTTCATCAATAATAAAGTTAATGAATATTTGTTGCATGATTGGATCAAGTCCACTTGTAGGTTCATCAAGAATTAAAACATCAGGGTCATTCATAAACGCTGCAACAACAGCGAGCTTACGCTTTTCTCCTAATGACATACTTTTAACGGATACATGTGGATTAAGTTGGAATAATTGAAGGAGATAATTGAGTCTTTCATCGTTTCTTTCTCCTCTCATATCTTGCATCATTCTTAAGAATCCCCATCCATCTAGACCTGCAGGAATTGCAGGTTCACCTGGAAGATAACCAACATGAGCAAGGATTTTTTCTGTATTACCAAAACTATCCATTCCTAAAATGGTAATCTTACCAGTTGTTGGTTTACTAAAGCCCATGATGTGACGAATAGTAGTGGATTTACCTGCACCATTAGGGCCTAAATATCCATAGCATTCACCTTTATGAACTTTAATAGATACATCAAAAACACCACGTCCGTAACCGTAGTCTTTTGTTAGATGTTCAACATTAATAATTACTTCGTCTTCCATCTTAATCCTTTAATAGAGGTAGTGTTAATGTATGGAAATCTCTATATTTTGAGTTTTTGTGTTCAGCGGGATATGTTTCATTAATATGCGCAATATCGTCGGCTGTAGGATGAGTTCCTGGTTCGTGAACATCAACATCTTTAATGTCATATTCATCTTGATCATTTATATAGACATCAAGACCATACCAATATAATTGGTACATTAAATCTTCAAATGATACTGGTGCGTGAACACTAATTTGTTTGTCATTAATTTCGGTATAGATGAGTTTACTTGTAAAAGCGGTGGAGATAGGGAAATCAATGCCTGTTTCTTCTTCGAGATCTTCAACAAAGAAGCCAACATCCATAACCTTGTTTCCAGATTCGGTTTCTTTTCCAATTTTATAAAAGCCTTCAATATCTAGGCCATCTTTTAGTAAATCGGCAATAAAGCTATATTCTGACTCTTCTTCGCCACTTTGAATGTTTGCTTCTGCTTTAAGTGTGAAATATAAACCAAGTTCTTCTTGCGTAGTGCGGTCACGAATGACACGGTCGCCTAAAACCATATTAATAGACATATGGGTGCTTGAATTCTTTCCCATTTGGAAAGTGTAAGAACCCAAATATTTATCATTACCGCAGGAGCATAATAAGAAAGGAAGAATAGTTAAGGTTGTAAATACTCTATTTTTCATAATCTCATCTCCAAATTATTCTTTATGATTTTAACAAGGATTTAAGAAATTTAATATTAAATTTTTATCTTAATAACTAGTTTTGACATTGTTAAATAAACATTTTTTTCAATTAAAGCCCATATAGTCCACTCTTTGAGAATTTTGTATATTGTTGTTGAGAGTAAAAAATAAAAGTGTAAAATACTAGATATTTATGGAAAACATTGAAGAAAAGAATAACGAACAACAACCAAGCAAGATTAAATCTTTTTGGATTAATCTTAAAAACAACTTAATGAAAACCACCAATGGCATGGCTATTGGTTTATTTGGAACCTTAATTATCGGTACCATTATTGATTTATTTGCTAAGATTCCTGCTCTTGAATTTATTTCTAATTTTACCGCGATAATTAAAGGATTAATGGGCGCAGGTATTGGCTTAGGCGTTGCCCTTTCTTTAAAAAAGAATCCTATAACCACAGTAACGATAATGGCTGCTGGTATGGCTGGTAATAGTGCTTTCCATTTTACTGATTCAGGAATCGAATTCGTAAAATCACTAGGAGATCCATTATCTTGCTACGTTTCAGCAATTGTTTGCTTACTTGCTATTAAATATATTATGAGAAAACCAACACCAGTTGATTTAATTCTTATTCCATTAGTTGGTTTAACATTCTCATTCATTTACGTATTTTTAGCGTCATATTATGTTCACTATGTAACAATTGGATTAAGTGAACTCATTAGAATTAGCTTTGATGTAATACCATTCATCATGTGTATTATCATTTCTACTTTAGTAGGTATGGCACTTACTGCTCCTATTAGTAGTGTTGCAATTTGCGTTGCCATCTCAATTGGAAATGTCCCATTAGCATCTACTGCTGCTCTTATTGGTTGCTGCACTCAAATGCTTGGATTTGCAGTTCACACCGCCAGAGATAATAAGTGGGGAAGTGTCCTCGCAGTAGGAATTGGAACAAGTATGCTTCAATTCAAAAACATTATAAGAAAGCCACTAATTTGGGTTCCAACCATTGTAGTTTCCGCTATTCTTGGACCATTTGCATTAATACTAGTTAATGGTGTTCAATCAATTGATGCTTCACTTGTTAGCACTTTATCAGTTGGTGCAGGTATGGGTACTAGTGGTTTAGTAGGCCCAATTAATTTCTTATCAGTTTATAACTTTAACTGGGCTGTCATTCTTGAATTAGTTGGTTTCTGCATAGTTTTACCAATTGTTTTAGTGTTTGCAGTTGATTTAATCTTTAGAAAATTAGGTTGGTTTAAAGAAGGGGATTTCTCCTTAGAAAACTAATACGTTATTGATAAAAGTAAGTTTAGAAACGGTCAATAGAGTAAAAGATTGGCCGTTTTTAATTTTTTGCGATTTTTCATGCTTAATTCATAAAAAAGAGTGGAGAACGTGGCTTTTAATTGTAAAAATCGCTGTTTTTACCCCTTTTTAATGTATAACAAAATGTTATAATAATAGCGAAGTGAGGTTTTTTATATATGAAAGGAAAACTCTTAAATTTTAGAAAACTCGCATTACTCCTTTTTATTGCTGGAGTTTTGGGAGTCATAATTAATGCGTTTGAATTCGTAACCTACCAAAAGGGTGTTTTATTCACCGGAAATGAAGCAATGGGCTCAATTTTCTTTTTAGCCGTTATTCTTTCCTTGATTTTAAACATCGTTTTAGCAGTAATGGCATTGCCATTTATTATGAATAAAACAAAGATGTCTCCAAAGAAGGCACTTCCTATTTTTGGATTGATTGTCGCTATTGTTGAAGCAGGTACAGCAGGCTTCTTATTTTATGAAGTATTTACTGAAGGTAGTTCTGAATTACCATTAGCTATTGTCTGTGCTGCTTTATCTCTTATTTTATTAATTTATTCATTATGCTTAGTCCCACCTGGTGTTAACGTTAAATCTTATATGCCAGCAGTTGGTAGTAAGATGTTTGAATCAGAACAAAAAGAAGCCAAAGTTGTTAGTGAAAGACGTAAAAGTATTGGTAAACGTCAAGTTGCCCAATATATCATTCTTGTTTTAACAATTATTGTTGCTATCGTTGTAGTATTCTTACTTGCTATTGCTGATCCAAATGCTCCTACTCATACCATTAAAGCAGGATCTTACTTAGTAGCAGCTATTACATTTGGCATAGTTAGACTAGAACCTATCGCCGGTTTATTTACTGCGAATGTTTTATTCTTCTCAACATTCTTATTCTTCTATGTAAGCATCATCTTTGTTCTTGCAGTTTCTATATACGCTGCTAGCAAAAAATATAAAGGTGCAGGTGCTGGAATCCTAAGCTTTATTATTGCATCTATTTTGTTATTCTATGCCGCAGGTTTCTATACAGTTAATATGTATCAAAGAGGTATGGATTTTACAGCTTTACCAATGATGACATTCATGATTGCTTTAGTAGCAGTCTTAATTGTTCTTGCGTATGTATTAAGCTTGATTCAAGTTTTACTTGTCGTTTTAAATTCTTACTATACCGGTGTTGATAATGAAGAAGCCGAAGAAGCAATTGAAGAAGTTCATGAAGAACCTGCTCCAGTTGAAGAAGAGAAAGAAGAAGTTCAACCAGAACCTGAGCCAGAACCAGAACCTGAGCCAGAACCTGAACCTGAGCCAGAACCTGAACCTGAGCCAGAACCAGAACCTGAGCCAGTAGTGGAACTAGCTCCTGCTCCTGAAGTAGAAGAAAAAGGTAAACTTGTTATCGAAAGAGTTCCATTTGCGGATAAGGTTAGAAAAGCTGACCGTGACTTAAAAGATAAATATGCTGAACTTAAAGCATACTTAGAGAGTTATGGAGTTAATTCTCGTATCAGTATCGATGGTGATTCATATAGATTACATAGAGTTCTATATGCATTCATGACCATTGCTGGTAAGAAGATTAAATTATATTTACCACTTGATCCAAATGAATTCTTAACATCCACAATCCCTGTAAACGATGCTAGTAAAACTAAAAAGTATGCAGAGATTCCTGCAGAGCTAGATGTTAAGAGTGACTTATCAGTGAAACGTGCCAAACTTCTCATTGATATCGTCATGGATAAAGCAGGACTTATTAGACAATAATCCCCTGCGCACGCGCGACTTATTAAATATTATTAATAAGTGCTTGCAATCAATTACTGATATTGATAAATTATTAATGCTCAAGTAATTGAGTTAGCTCTTGAATTATTAAGAGTGACCTTCCTGGTCACTCTTTGATTTTAATGGGAGGCATTATGATCCAAGAAGAAGTTAAAAAGTTAATTGAAAAACCTATCCTTGATCTCGGTTATACTTCTATTGAAGTAACCTACAAAAAAGAGAATGGAGATTTTTATCTTCGTGTTATTTTAGATAAAGATGATCCAATTTCTTTAGATGATATCGTTAAAGTAAATGAACTTATCACTCCTATCTTAGATGAAAAGGATTTAATTAAAGAACGTTATATCCTTGATATTACTTCCCTAGGAGCGGAAAAACCTATTGAATTATCTAGACTAGAAAAATACGTCTCTAGATATATTAATATTCACTTAACTAATCCTTATAAAGGTGAGAACTACCTTGAAGGTACATTATTAGAAGTAAGTGAATCTCTAGTCACTATCGAATTAACCGATAAGGCTAGAAAAATTAAGGCTACAATCGATAGAAATACTATCGATAAAGCCCGTTTAGCAATCAAATTTTAAGGAGAATATTATGATTGACGCAAAAGAATTTTTAGAAGCTCTCGACGCTCTTGAAAATGAAAAAGGTATTAGCAAAGTAGAGATTGTCGACGCACTAAAAGAAGCATTAAGAAAAGCATATGTAAAGATGCTTGGCGGTGGAGATGATGCAGATGTAAGAGTTTCAATTACTGAAGATCCTGCTGCTATTGACATGTGTAGAGTAAGAAAAGTCGTTAAAGAAGTCCAAGATGACTATCTTGAAATCGACATTGATGAAGCTAACGCTACACTCAAAAAAGGCCAAAAGAAATACGCCGAAGGCGATGAATTTGTTGAACCAGTCGATGTTAGTGAACTAAAACGTATGACTGCTTTAACAGTCAAATCCATCTTAAAACAAAAATTAGCAGAAGCTGAAAAACGTGCTTTATATGAAACTCATAAAGACAAAGTTGGTGAATTAATTACCGGTATCGTCGAAAGATTTGATGATAGAGGCGCCACAATTAATATTGGTAGAGCCTCAATCACTCTTCCTAGAAAAGAACTCATTGGTGATGAATCTTACCCACAAGGTGCAACCATCAGATTATATGTCAGTGATGTAACTAGTAACGAAAAAGGTTCAATGATTAGAGTTACTAGAAGTGACGCTGGTTATTTAAAATGTTTATTTGAAGAATCAGTTAGAGAAATCTATGATGGCACTATCGTAATTAAAAACATCGCTAGAGATGCAGGTTTACGTAGTAAAGTTGCAGTCTATAGCAACGATCCAAATGTCGATTGTATCGGCAGTTGTATCGGTATTGGTGGCAAAGCCATCCAATCAATCCTTTCTCAATTAGGTAACGGAACTAACCGTGAAAAAGTTGATTTAGTTTTATATTCTCCTAATGACGCTTTATATATTGTTGACGCTCTTCGTCCAGGACAAGTTAAGAAACTTTATTTAGATGAAGAAAATCACAAAGCTGTCGCTATTATTCCAGATGGTACCTTATCAGTGGCAATCGGTAGAAAAGGTAGCAACGCCCGTGTTGCTAGCAAATTAACCGGTTACGACATTGATATCAAAGAAGAAAGCGATGCCGATGAACTCGGATTAGAATTCAAGACAGTCGAACAACTTCAAATCGAAGATAGAGAAAGAGTTCAAAAAGATAGATACAATGCCTATCTTGCTCAACTTAAGGCTCAAAAAGAAGCTGAAAGTCAACTCTCTACTGGTTTAGATAACGCTAAACCTCACACAATTAGTGATGAAGAAATCGAAGAAGAACCAGTTAAAGAAGAAGTTAAACCAGTCGAAGCAGTTAAAGAAGAAGCTCCAGTAGTGGAAGAAGTTAAACCTGTCGAACCAAAACAAGTTAAGACCACAACAACTCTTGAATCCTTAGAAGCTGCTTTAGAAAGTGACAAGAAGAAAGAATCCTTCAAAGCCACTCAAAAGACTTCCCGTAGGCCAAAAACTATCACTGAAAGTGAAGTTGAACATGACGTCGAAGCCGAAAAAGAAATTATCCGTAAAGGTCCACAAATGGATATTTACACCAAAGAAGAACTCGAAGAACTCGAAAACGAAGAATATTACGAGGATGAATACGATGATTCAGACGAAGATATCGACTACGACGAATTCGATTCTTACTATGATGACGACAATAACTAATAACTAGTTATTACTCTTAAAATATGAAAAAAGTACCTCTCCGTAAATGCTTAGCCACTAACACAATGCTTCCTAAGGAAGAATTGTTTAGAGTGGTCATTACTAAAGACGGTCAAGTCTTTTTAGACTTAACCGGCAAAGCAAACGGTAGAGGTGCTTATATCTCAAAAAATGTAGAAGCGATTACGCTCGCTAAGAAGAAAAATCTTCTTGATCGAGCGTTTAACACTAAAGTCGATCCATCAATTTATGATGAGCTTCTCAAAAATCTATAAAGAAAGAAGGTAGACTTATGGCAAAATTCAATAAAAACGATACCAGAAGAAGTAACGTTCCTAATCGTCAAACTAAAAATGATGAATTAAATAAAGTCAGCCAAGGTACATTTGTTTATTCTAAACCAATGCCTTTAGGTGAACTTGCTAAACAACTTGGTATCTCCGCAACTGAAATTATTAAATTTTTATTCATGAACGGAAAGATGGTTACTATTAACCAAACTTTAGATGATGACACAATTGGTTTAGTTTGCCTTGAGTTCGGATTTGACTTTAGAAAAGAAAAAGTCGTTAGTGAAGAAAACTTCGAAGAATTCGACATTGTCGATAAACCAGAAGATCTTTCTCCACGCGCTCCAGTTGTTACAATCATGGGTCACGTTGACCATGGTAAAACAACCTTAATCGACGCTATCAGAAGTTCACACTTAGTTGATAGTGAAGTTGGTGGTATTTCTCAAGCCATTGGTGCTTATCAAAAAGAAATAGATGGTCAAAAGATTACCTTTATTGACACTCCTGGGCATGAAGCTTTCACTGAGATGAGATCTCGTGGTGCTTCTGTTACTGACGTTGTTGTTTTAGTTGTCGCTGCTGATGACGGTGTTATGCCTCAAACAATTGAAGCTATTAACCACGCTAAAGCAGCAGGGGTCCCAATTATTGTCGCTATCAATAAAATTGATAAGGACGGAGCAAACCCTGAAAGAATTAAATCTGAACTCATGCAATATGAAATCGTTCCAGAAGAATATGGCGGTGAAAATATTTGCTGTGAGATCAGTGCTAAGAAGAATATCGGTATCAAGGAGTTACTTGAAGCTATTATCACTGTAAGTGAAATGCTTGAACTTAAAGCCAACCCAAATAGATACGCTATCGGTACAGTTATCGAAGCTAACTTAGATAAGGGTGAAGGTCCAAAAGCAACTTTACTTGTTCAAAACGGTACATTATCTTTCCAAGACTATGTTGTCGTCGGTACAACATACGGAAAGATTCGTAGAATGACTAACGAACATAAAAAGATTGTGAAAACTGCTTCCCCATCTACTCCTGTAAGTGTTATCGGCTTAGCCGAAGTCCCTAACGCTGGTGATAAATTTATGGCGTTCCCAACCGAAAAACAAGCTAAGGATATCGCTGAAAAACGTGCTTTAGCCAAAAAAGAAGAAGAACAAGCCAGCAATACTGCAGTTACACTTGAAGACTTATATAGCAAGATTGAAGAAGGTTCTCTTCAAGATATCAATATTGTCTTAAAGACAGACACAACCGGTAGTGCAGAAGCCATTAAATCTAGCTTAGCCAAATTAAATAATGACCAAGTTAAGATTAATGTTATTCACTCTTCAACAGGTAGTATCACTATCAGTGATATTATGCTTGCAAGTGCATCACACGCCTTAATTTATGGTTTCAATATTAGACCAAGCGCTCAAATTGCTCAAAAAGCTGAAGAAGAAAAAGTTGAAATTAGACTTTATAGAATCATTTATGACTTAATTAATGAAATGAATGACGCTATTAAGGGTATGTATAAGAAAGAGAAAGTTGAGAAAGTAACTGGACAAGCTGAAGTTAGAAGCTTAATTCATATTTCTAGAATTGGTACAGTTGCAGGTTGCTACGTTACAAGTGGTTCAATTAAAGCAGCTTCTCTTATTAGATTACTAAGAGATGGTCTAATTGTTTATGAAGGTAAGATTGCCTCTTTAAAGAGATTCAAAGATGACGCCAAAGAAGTTAAAGAAACATTCGAATGTGGTATTGTTATCGAAAACTTCAATGACTTAAAAGAAGGCGACATCATTGAAGGATATGAAATGGTGGAAAAAGACTAATGGCGGATCGTACTCAAAGAATTCAATCAATCATTGGTAAAAACATTCGTGAGATTATCCAATTTGAAGTTAAAAACCCTAAAATTGGATTTGTTTCGATAAGCGAAGTCAAAGTTTCTACTGATTTTAGCTATGCTAAAGTTTATGTTACATTCTTAGGTTCTAATCACCCAGAAAAGAATCTTGAGGAATTAAGAAAAACTAAAGGTTTTATTAGATCTAGCTTAGCTAAGAAGTTAGATATTCGTAAAACTCCAGATATTACTTTTGAACTTGATAGAACATATGAAAAAACTCAAAGAATCGAAGAGCTTCTAGAAAAAGAAGAACGAGACCTTGAGAAACTTAAAAAGTAATTATTTTAAAACTCTTATATCTTTAGATAACCCAGTTCTCTGGGTTTTCTTTTTATATCCTAATTTCTTATATAAAGCATTTCTTTTGGTGTCTAGAATATTAATTCTATATGGGAATATGTCTTTAAATAAGACACCATTTTCCAAATAAAACACTATATTCTCAACTATTTGAGACTTTTCATCTAATAAATAGAAGTTAGAAACATTTAAATTATTTGAGACAAGTTCAAGCTTAATAGTACCGATAGGTTTATTCTTTTTATAGATGATGTAGTGCTCATCATTTTCTTTATATTTCTTATTTGCTTTAGTGAAAATTGAAGCGTCAATTAAAGCGTCATCTTTACTAATTACTGGCTTAAGTGATAGGTTAGTTTTTTCTATTTTATAGAAAAGATTCTCACTCCAAGAGGCCTCATTTTTATAGTTTGTTAGCATGTGTAAGAAATTATCTTTGCTCATTGGATATTTCTTATAAAGCTCATCAAGCATACTCTTAATCTCGGTTCTTTGAGTATAACCATCGTTAGGGCAGTGGCTAGAGAATTTCTTTAAACCTTCCTCTTCACACATCCTTCTAATTTGGCTTTCTCTAACTAAGATCAATGGTCTAATAAAAGTGATATTCGCTCTTTTAAGATGCATTTTCGGCTCAAAAGTAGCGTATCTTCCACCGTAAATTTCATTCATTAATAAAGTTTCCATTGCATCATCAGCGTGATGAGCAAATGCAACTTTGTTGCAACCTAAGTCGTTAGCGGCTTTATTTATG
>CACYJD010000008.1 GCA_902774655.1 uncultured Erysipelotrichaceae bacterium
AAGATTCTTCAGTTTCAATGTTTTTAGCGAATGGTGAATAATTGAAAGTTAAGAATGCATCATCAACAGGATTATTAATGTCGGTTAATGCTGATTCTCCACTACCAAAAGCGCTAGGCTTATGAAGTCTATTCATATTGTTAAAGGCGTTCATATTCAAAGTTTGTAAATCTTCATCGATGTGATCGTCATTAATTTCCAAACTTTCAATAGGTTCTTCAGCCTTTTCAATTTCTTTAATCTCTTCGTCAGTTAATCTATGTAATGATGAATCTTCATCTTCATCAGCAAAGCTGTCATCAATTGAAATTTCATCAAATTCTTCACTACCAACTTTAGATTTCTTACCATGTTTAATCTTTTTAGATAACCAAGTAAAGAATCGTTTGACTTCGTTATGGAAGACTAATAACAAACCACCCACCATAACAAAGATAGAAACGATATTTGCACCAACAGGTTTAATGAAACTATTTAAAATACCTGCTAATAAGTAGCCAATAAAACCACCACCGGTGGCAACTTGATATTGAAGTGAAGCGTAATTCCATCCAGTAGCGTTAGGATCAATACCTTCTTGACCAACACCAAAAGAGGAAACAACCTTATTCAAATAAGAAACTGCATTTTTAACTTCAATGTAAGGGTTATATAAGACATTTGGATCGGCTGCACTAGCGACCGCTTCGCCATTCCAGGCAAATTTAAGAATGGTTCCGTCATCTAGTTTAATCGTGTAACCTTCAACACCGATGTTTGTTAATAAGACTAACGCTCCCACAAAAATAACAACTAAACCCCATACACTTAAATGGAACTTAATCTTGCTAAAGTGTTTTTTGAAAATTATATAAATACCTTCGATAGCTAGAATTGGTAACAATGCCCAATAGCCAACAAAACCAAAAGTGGCAACCACTCCAATGGAGAGGAAATTAAGCTTTGTTCCAGGAGAAAGCATAAAAACAGCGACAAGTAAAAGAAGTGATATCCCTACCAAGACTGAAATTACTGTATCGCTAACTTTAAAGTTTTTAAGTTTCATGGATGCAAATTATTATACACGCGAGTGACGAAGAAATAAAATTATTTTCAATAAAAAAAGCGGTAAAAACCGCTTTTAGTAATTTTTGATTGACTAATCTAAGATACTTGCGATAACCATTATAACTGGTGTCTTTTGAGTGTATCTACGAATGGTCTTAAATGTGAGATCGCTAATCTCGGATTCAATAGTGTTTCGATCAAGATTAGAAGCGTGATTTGCTACTACTGAATCACAAATCTTATTAATTTCTTTATTGATGTTTTCAACATCTTTAGCAAGCATAAATCCCCTCATTTGGATATCTGGACCGGCAACAACCTTACCTTTATGGCGAGATGCAATTAAGCCAATAACCACTACTCCATCATCAGAGAAGACCTGTCTATCTGCTAAAGTTGTTTCATCAACATGGCCGAAGAATTTACCATCAATTAAGACGTCTCCTCCGACGGTTAGATTGACTAATTTAGCGCTTCTAGAATCAATCTCAACTGCATTACCGTTATCTAGGATAAAAACATTTGAGTAGTTTAGACCCACTCCCATTCCAACAGCTAGGTGAGCATTAGCGAGTAATGTCTTAAAGTAGCCATTAATTGGGAAATAATATTTAGGTCTAAGTAAAGCAATAACAGTCTTAATATCTTCTTGAGAAGCATGACATCTAAGGAATTGATCTTTCTTAAATGTAACAATCTTGCAGTCGGTGCGATATAGCTCATTAAGAGCGTCAGAACTGATTACTTCAGTTTCAGTATAATAAGGAACTCCTAAGATAAAAGTATCTTTACTATTAATTTGGATACGCTTATCAAAATTTGTATTACTAGCAAGCTCAATAATCTTCTTATATAGTCTAGTATTCCAACCTAACATAAGGACAAATACTTCCTCTGGAGGAACACGATTAATATCAGCGATATTGAGCATTACTTTATCAATTGGAGTTTTGCTATGAACATCCCATAAAGTTCTGAATACTTCTTCAGTTTGTTTGTCATAGCAAACAATCTTTCGATTATCTTTAATGGCGAGTTCACAGACTTTTTCAATGTTATAAGAATCAGGTGTTTCAATCGCGGCGAATACTCTACCTAAAGAGGTTCTCATATCACTTCTAACTAAGTCAGAAAGTTTATATTTAGGATTGGTATATCCTCCTCTTTCAGCGTAGCGAGATTCAACTAAGAGAGCTAGTGTAGGTTTTTCAGCTAAAGCACCAAGTGTTTTAGCGTCATAAACATAATTAGTGTCAAAATTGTTATCAATTACGAATGATTCAAGATAAATTACGTTACCTAGAGGTGTTTCAATTGCAACACCTACCGATTCAGTCATATTTGAACATAAAGAGAAGAAATTGATTTTTCTTTTAGCGATATAAAATTCGCTAGTAGGTTCTTGAACCATGTAATCAAATTCGATGTTGATCTTATTATGCTTACAGAAGTTGCTTAACATATGCATTACACAATTAGTGCAATAAATAGGAGCGGGTACTTTCTTATAAATATAAGGAACACCAGCGATGCAACTATCATAAGCATGAGTTAAGATATAAGCTTTCACTCTATCTTTGTGTTGAATTAAGTAGTCGTGTTTAGCGATGATGAAATCAATACCAGGCATATTTTTACGGTCTGGTTCTTTGATTCCGGCATTGATGACGAAAATATCACCATCAATCTCGACAAGAGTCATCTTTTTATGGTTTTCGTCTTGCCCACCTAGAGTAATAATTCTTACAACTGAGTTTTCCATTATTAATCAATATCTTTTGTGGCAATGATATTTACATTAGAACCTGCGACACCTTTAATTAAGACGTCACCAATTCTAATTGGAGCTTTTACCACTACTTCGTTAATCTCTTTCATTGCCTTAAAGATTTTATCCTTATCAAGAGGTTCACTTGTTTTACAAGGAACACGAGTAGCGTTACTAGAAATAACTTTAATTGTTGATGTTAAAGTACGTGTAGGATGGGTGAGTTCCGCTTTTGCATATGCTTCACCTCTAGGACAGGAGTTACCAGTTACATTGAGATTTTCATCTACAGTTAAGTGGCAGCCTCTAGGACAAATAATACATGTTAATTCGGTCATAATTATTTTTCCTCCACACTGATTGTGATCTTGTTACTAGACTTTTTAAATTTATCCTTAGCAATCTTGACGATTTCCATTTCACTAGGAATAATCGCGAGTTTAGGAATTTTTCTAATAACTTCATCGCCTTCTTTGATGACTAAATTAATCATCTTATAAGGTTTTCTTACTCTAAACTTGAAGATTAGATTATCTTCAGCTTCATCAACATAAATCTTTTGAGGAACGACGTAGCCGATACCGTTACTAGCTTCAACATCATAAACGTGACCTTCATTTTTAAGTTCACCATTTAGATATTTAACTGCGCCTTTAGCGGCTTCACGAGCTTCACTGACAACGTAGTCAACTAAGTCGTGAACGTGTAAAGCGTTACCAGCAGAGAAGATACCTTCTACTTCGGTTTCCATATCTTGGTTAACGATTGCTCCTCTAGTACGTGAGAAATGTAAACCAAGTTTTGAGATTAAATCAACATTTGGCACTAAGCCAACTGATAAGAGTAATGCATCAACATCGAAGACCATATCTGTTCCTTCGATGAAGTTGAATTTCTCATCAACTTTAGCAATTACTACTTTTTCAATGTGGCCATCTTTACCAATTACTTGTTTAACTGTGTGACTTAAATATAGTGGAATATCAAAGTCTTTAAGACATTGAACGATATTTCTATTTAAACCAGCACTATAAGGCATAAGTTCAGCAACACCGAGGACTTTAGCGCCTTCGAGTGTCATTCTTCTAGCCATAATTAAGCCGATATCACCACTACCAAGGATAAAGACTCGTTTACCAACTAAATAGCCGTAGCAGTTTAGATATAATTGAGCTTGTCCTGCGGTATAAACGCCACTTGGTCTATCACCAGGAATTTGGATAGCGCCAGCGTTACGTTCATAACATCCTGTAGTGAGAATAATAGCTTTTGCTTTCACTTTAACAAAGCCTTCTACTTCGTTTGAATAAGAGACGACTTTGTCTTTAGAAATATCGTAAACATTTGATTTAAGACGATATTCAATGCCTTTTTCTTTAACAGCCTTACTGAAGCGAGACATAAATTCAGGTCCAGTAAGTTCTTCTTTAAATTCTTGTAAACCAAAGCCGTTATGGATGCATTGGTTAAGAATGCCACCTAAATAGTCATTCTTTTCAAGGATTAAGATATCTTTAACGCCTAAAGCATATGCTTCAAGTGCTGCAGACATACCACCGGAGCCACCGCCGATAATAACTAAATCTTTATTAATCATTTTTAGCGTCCTCCTTAGTGTGATATCTACAAATATTTGATCCATCCTTATCTAAAAGAATGTCACTCATATCGAGGTGATAGTGTTCTGCTAATAATTTAAGAACAATTGGTTGGCAGAATCCGCCTTGGCATTTACCAAAGCCTGCTCTTGTACGTTTCTTAAGAGCTTTAATGGTTTTTGGAGGAACTGATCTAGAAAGTTCATCAAGAATTTCTCCTAGTGATACTTTTTCACAGTTACAGACAATTTCACCATATTCTTTATGTTCTTTAACAAGTTTTGCTTGTTCTTCTTCACTTAAATCTCTTGGATGAATATGTTTACGAACTCTTGGATTCCAGTTTTCTTTCTTAACTAAAGGAAGAACTTTAGAAACAAAGTTTTCGACAACATAATCCGCAATTGCAGGAGAGGAAGCAAGTCCAGGAGACTCAATTCCACTTGCGAGAATGAAGTTTTTAGAACATTTGGCGGTTCCTAAGATAAAGTCATGGGTAGTTGGAGTAGGTCTAAGACCGCTGAAAGTACGAATGACTTGATTAAATGGGATATTTGGAACCATTAAGGTAGCTTGTCTACGGACATCATCAAGAGTTAATTTGTCGGTGCTTAAGTCTTCCTTATCATCAACAAATTCACTAGATGGTCCAACTAGATAGTTATCTGATGTAGTCTTGGTAACTAGGATACCTTTACCCTTTTCACTTGGAAGAGGGAAGATAACGTGATTAACAAGTTTTTCACCATAATGGTCTAAGACCATATATTCACCTTTTCTAGGTTCAACTTTATAGTCGATAGGTTCCACCATTTCGTGGATCTTATCGCTATAGACACCAGCAGCATCAATAACTACTTTTGTTTCATAGCTACCTTTTGTGGTGTTGACTTTGAAGTGATCATCAATCTTATCAATTGAGATAACTTCTTCATCTAAATGGAGAGTAACACCATTATCACAGGCATTCTCCATTGCGTGCACTGTTAAAGTAAATGGATTAACAATACCTGCAGTTGGAGCAAGTAAAGCACCTTTTACTTCAGGGCTTAAATTTGGTTCAATAGCAAGAACCTCTTCTTTGCTAAGTAGTTTTACTGGAACGCCGTTTTGTTTGCTGCGTTCGGCTAGGTCAGTAAGTGTGGGGAGTTGGCTATCATAAATAGCAACAGTTAATGATCCGATTTGGTCGAAGCTAACGTCAAGTTCTTCGCACATCTTTGGGTATAGAGCGTTACCTTTAACGTTTAAGATAGCTTTTAAGGAACCAGGTTTTGGATCATAGCCGGAGTGAACGATGGCGGAGTTAGCCATTGAGGTTACGTTACCGACATCGTTCTCCTTGTCTAAAACTAAGATGTTTAAATCGTAAGAGGATAATTTTCTTGCGATCAAAGATCCAACTATTCCCGCACCAATAATAGTTACGTCTATCATCGTGGGCATCTTTCTTCTTTCTTAATTTAAATTATTTATGGAATCTTGCTGGTTTTTCGACATATCCAGCAGGTTTTTCCTCGAATTCTCTATGAGAAACTTTAACTTTGCCATGGTCATCGATTTCGGTGACGATAACTTTTAAAGTATCTCCAACTTTGCAGACATCAGTTGTTTTTTCAACTCTGTTCCAGCCA
Source organism: uncultured Erysipelotrichaceae bacterium (assembly GCA_902774655.1). Taxonomy (GTDB): domain Bacteria; phylum Bacillota_I; class Bacilli_A; order RFN20; family CAG-826; genus Fiminaster. The sequence goes on from CACYJD010000008.1 coordinate 6,048, forward strand.
AGTCTAGAAATGTGGCATAAGCCTTCAACATTACCAAAGAGTCTAACGAATGCACCGTAATCTTCTACTCTAGTAACTTCACCTTCGTAGACTTCACCAATCTTGGCTTCTCTTACGATATTTTCGATCATTTGTTTGGCTTTGTTGATCATTTCTCTATCCATATGGTAGATAACGACATTGCCATCATCATCGATGTCAATTTGGACACCACCACATTGAGCGATGATATCGTTAATGACTTTACCGCCAGTACCGATAACTTCGCGGATCTTATCGACATCGATTTTCATCTTGTCGAGTTTTGGAGCATATTTAGCGACATCTTCTCTAGGTTCAGCAATTGCTTTAGCCATAACGGCACGGATTTCTGCACGTGCCTTATGTGCTTGAGCGAGAGCTTTGCTTAAGACATCTCTATTAACACCTTCGATTTTGATATCCATTTGTAAGGCTGTAATACCTTTTTCAGTACCGGCAACCTTGAAGTCCATATCACCGAAGTGATCTTCAAGACCTTGGATATCAGTAAGGATTGTGTATGGGTGTTCATCATCACATGGTCCAGAGCTAATTAAGCCCATAGCGATACCACTGACCATTCCTTTAATTGGGACACCAGCGGCCATAAGTGACATACATCCAGCACAGATGGAAGCTTGTGAAGAGGAACCATTGGATTCGACAACTTCACTAACAACACGGATTGTGTATGGGAATTCTTCTTCGCTAGGAATGACATAGCTTAATGCTCTTTCACCAAGGGCACCATGTCCGATTTCTCTTCTAGCTAAGACACCAATCTTACCAGTTTGGCCAACGCACCATTGTGGAAAATTATAGTGATGCATAAAGCGTTTTGAATCATATGGTGTGAGGTCATCAATGATTTGTTTATCACTTAAAGGTCCAAGTGTTGTAACAGAGATAACTTGTGTTTGACCTCTAGTAAACATAGCGGAACCATGTGCTCTAGGAAGTAAATCAACTTGAGCATCAAGTGGTCTAATTTCATCAACTTTACGACCATCTGGTCTAATCTTTTCATCAGTAATTAATCTACGAACTTCGTTATGAACGATATCTTCTTGAATTTCGTGGACTCTTTGAACTGTTGTAGCTTTTTCTTTTTCAGTTTCATATTCTTTGGCAGCATATGCTTCTTCGGTTTCTTTTTCGATAGCAGCAATTGCTTCTTCTCTTTCGAGCTTATCAAAGATAGAAACAGCTTTTCTTAATTTAGTATCAACGATTTCAGTAACTTCTTTTCTTAAGTCTTCTGGAATTGTCTTTAAGTTAACTTCACGTTTTAGTAAACCGATTTCTTTAATGATTTCATTTTCAAAAGCGCATAATTTCTTAATTGCTTCATGACCAAACATTAAAGCGTCGAGCATATCTTCTTCGCTAACTTCGGCGGCACCAGCTTCAACCATGTTGATAGCGTCAATTGTACCAGCGACTGTTAAATCGATATCGGATACTTCTCTTTCGGCGACTGTTGGGTTAATAACAAATTTGCCATTAACACGACCAACTTTAACACCAGCGATAGGACCATTGAATGGAATATCGGAGATGCTTACTGCAAGTGAGCTTCCGAGCATTGCAGTGATTTCTGGGGAATTGTCATAGTCAACTGACATGACTTGGCTAACGACTTGAACTTCGTTACGGAATCCCTCAGGGAATAAAGGACGCATAGTTCTATCAGTAATTCTACTGGCTAAGATAGCGTGTGAACTTGGTCTTGATTCTCTTCTTAAGAATGATCCTGGAATTTTACCAGCTGCATACATTCTTTCTTGGTACTCTACTGAAAGTGGGAAGAAGTCCCAGTCAACAGTATGGCTTGACATTGTGGCGTTACTTAAAACGACTGTGTCACCATAACGTACCAAAACCGCACCTGCTGTTTGCTTAGCAATTTCGCCAGCTTCAACAACGATCTTGCGGCCTTCGAAATCGAATTCGAATACTTTTTTCATTATTTTTCTTTCTCCTTAAATATAACTGAGTTAAGTTTACCATATAACTACATATAAATGTAGACCAAATAAAAATTTGGAACAAAAGTCTCAAATAATTGATTTCTTGCGAGTTAATCTAGAAAAATAATCTATCAATTTTGAGGGGAAACAAAAAATCTCCCTCAATCGAGGAAGAAATTTTGAATTAATCCTTGTTTGATTACTTACGAATCTTGAGTTCAGCAAGTAATTTGATGTAAGCATCACGGTCAGTACGATTTAAGTAATCGAGTAAACCACGACGTTTACCAACTAAGACGAATAAGCCACGTCTACCACTAGCATCTTTTTTGTTTACTTTGAGGTGAGCGGTTAAATCGTTAATTTGTTCAGTTAATAAAGCGATTTGGACTTTGACAGAGCCAGTGTCTTTTTCGTTTTCACCGAATTGTTTAACGATTTCGGCAGTTCTTTCTTTTGATAATGCCATCTTGTAATCCTCCTATAATTCTTAGCTTAATCCATGGGTGTCGTCGGATTATTCGACATCCTTAGACTAAGTCGCGAGTAAAATAATAAACAATTTCAGTTTGTTTTACAACAAATTATTTAATGAAAGAATGTCACTTGTAATCTGAGCCTTCAAAGCCTCAAGAGAATCGAACTTTCTTTCAGGTCTAACGAACTCTAAAAATTCAACATATATGGTTTTACCATAATCATCAGAAACATAATTAGGAATATGCACTTCAACAATTGGTTCCATTTCTTCACCAACAGTAGGATGAACACCTACATTAGCAATTGCTAAATGAGGAACTCCAGAGATATATGCGATAGTCTTATAGACACCGTAGCGAGGTATTACATAATTTGAAGAAAGCTTCACATTTTCAGTAGGATAACCTATAGATTCTCCTCTATTATGTCCATGTACGACAACACCACACATTTGATAATTATGGCCCATTAGTCTACTAGCATCTTTTACGCTACCTTCTTTAATTAAAGAAATAATGTTACGTGTAGAAACCTTTTGGTTATCTATGTCTAATAAGTCAATTGAGTGGACTTTATAGTGTTTTTTTAATAATTTTGGAGTGCCTTTACCATATTTGCCAAAGGTATAATCAGTACCACAGAAAACCTCTTTAACATTGAGCTTATCGAGAATGTTTGAAATAAATTCTTCGGGTGATAAATCCAAGAATTCTTGATCAATTTTAATAATGTAATAGTAGTCGATTTGGAATCGATTAATCATCCTAAATCTATCGTCTAATGAAGTAATGACTTCCTTAGATTTATCATTATCTAAAAGCGAAGACACAGGTTTATCAAATGTCATCACTGCTGTTTTGAATGAAGAATCCTGTCGACAAGAATTAAATATTTTAGCGTGTCCTAGATGCACACCATCAAAATAACCTAAACATATTGATAGGTTGTCTTCAGCTGGTTTTATATTCTTATAATCTAGTACTTCTACTTTCATCTAAAACCTCTTTGGCAAGCATAAACATTATCGTGATCATGCTTATAGATTGCAATAATACCATCCTTATCTTTAAGCATCACTATCTCATCTTTGATATCTAATCTGATATGCATTCCATTTTTAGCTTGTTTAGCAATATTGCCTTTCACATCTAATTGAGGTATGTTTGTAAGCATCTTTTCAATCGGAATTACATCATTTAAGGTCACGTTCTCGGCTAAATGGGACTTTTCAAGGTTAAATTCGCCAATGCTTAAACGCGTTAACTCTTTAAGAGTTCCGACTGTTCCAAGTCTACTGGCAATGTCTTCTCCGAGCGTTCTAATATATGTGCCTTTTGATACTTTTGCGTAGAAAGTAATCTCGTCATTTTCAAACTTCATTAGATTGATTTCATATATATGAATTTCACGAGGAGCAATATCTACTTTTTCACCTTTTCTAGCGTAGACATATAATGGTTTTCCATTCTTTTTAAGTGCGCTATAAATAGGAGGAGTCTGCATTGATTTTCCTAAAAAACTATCAAGAACTCGAGTAATTTTCTCTCGAGGAAGTGCTGGTATACTCTTGGTTTCAATTACTTCTCCAGTAATATCTGCACTGTCGGTTTTAATACCTAATTTGATAGTGCCTATATAGGCTTTATCTTCTCTTTCTAGTAAACCTGATATCTTAGTTGCGTTTCCTAATAACACTATTAATAGGCCACTTGCGAATGGGTCTAGCGTTCCAATGTGGCCAGCTTTTTTCTCTCCTAGACGTGCTGAAACAATATCAACTTCTTTTCTAGAAGTACGACCAACTTCTTTATCAACTAAAACACAGCCATTTACCATAGTATTTTTATTGAATTTAATTATAATATAAATTCTAAATGAAATCTTTAAGAAGTGTTTTAAGCGCAATAAGGAAAGCTGACCAAAGATTTAATCTCATAAATGATGGAGATAAAATCATGGTGGGTATTTCTGGTGGCAAAGATTCTATAGCTTTGCTATACGCTTTAAATCTATATAAGATGTTCTCTTTAATTAAATTTGAAGTCTACCCTGCTACTATCGATTTAGGATTTCCTGGATTTCCTAAAGAAGAAATCAAAGAATACGTTAAAGAATTAGGGTATGATTTGACTATTATTGACTCACACGAAGTCTATGATGTTTTAAAAGACCATAAAAAAGATAGCAAGAACTTACCTTGTTCAATCTGCTCTAGAATGAAAAAGGCTAGCATAAATAAAGCCGCTAACGACTTAGGTTGCAACAAAGTTGCATTTGCTCATCACGCTGATGATGCAATGGAAACTTTATTAATGAATGAAATTTACGG
>CACYJD010000009.1 GCA_902774655.1 uncultured Erysipelotrichaceae bacterium
AACCAAAGCGGCTAAACCAGCGCCACTACCACTAGAAGCCCATTGTTCCATGGTGACCCATTCCATAGTTGTGTAGTTGGTGTAAATTTGGAACCAGTCAGCAACTAAACCAGTGAAGTTAAGTTTGCCATAACTACTTTGATAATAATAACTCTTAAGTGAATGCCATGTTGTATCTTCTTGAGCGCCAAAATAAGCATTGTAAATGTCTTGTTTGGTCTGCTCTTTAGTTCTATAGCCATCACCAACTTCGGTAACGTTACCGTTATAGTCGAAGTTATATTTACCAATGTATTCAGCTGGGAAATCGGCGAATTCAACAGGAACAACTAAAACTTTTGTGTCTCCAACAGTAGGAGCAGGGTTACATTGCTTTTCTCCTAGACGTGTAACTTCTCTAAGAGTGTCCTAGACGTGTAACTTCTCTAAGAGTGCTGTGATCGGTAGGACCTTCAGAGAACTTTCTTTGGTTCTTTGGACTAACAGCGTCTCCACAAGATGTAACAGTCAATAATAATGGGAACAAAGCAATTGAGGATAATAATTTTAACTTTTTCATAATAAAAATCCCCTTTCTTAGTAAATGTATTATATTAAAAATCTAAATTTACACAATAAATTTATTTAAAAGAGGGCCCTTCTAAAGAAGAACCCTCATTATTTTGTTAATTAACCGCTTAAATTATTCGTTAGATGCACGGCGATCATAAGATTCAATATATTGACCTTTGATCTTCTTCATCTTACCTGCAACGGTGAATTCAGATGTTGGTTCATCGAAGACTTCTTCTGAATTACCACTACCGGCTGGAATAAGTTTACCAGTAATAACATTTTCTTTTAAGCCATGGAGTGGATCCATCTTGGCTTTAATTGCTGCATCAGTAAGAACTTGTGTTGTTGTTTGGAATGAAGCGGCAGATAAGAAGGATTTGGTTTCAAGAGCAGCTTTGGTAATGCCAAGAACGATTTGTTTGGCAACAGCTGGTTTACCACCATTAAATAATACTTCTTCGTTTGCGGCTGTAAATTCATCAATATCAACACGAGTACCAGAGATAAGTCTAGTATCTCCAGCATCACTAATGATGACCTTACGGAGCATTTGTCTAACGATAACTTCAATGTGTTTATCAGAAATTCCGATACCTTGAGCACGATAGACCTTTTGAATTTCCTTAATCATATAGTTCTCAACAGCGACGTTATCGGTGTAATCCATTAAGAGTTTTGGAGCAATAGCACCTTCGGTGAGTTTTGCACCAGCCTTAACGACGTCACCTTTCTTAACGCGTAAGTGAGCACCATAAGCACTTGTTTGAGGAATTGTGTCGAATTCGTTTTTAACAGTAATTGTGTATTTACCATTATTTTCTTCAATAGATGTAACTTCACCACTAATCTTTGAGATGAGAGCTTCACCTTTTGGATTACGAGCTTCGACAAGTTCTTGAACTCTAGGAAGACCTTGAGTAATATCGCTACCAGCAACACCACCAGTATGGAATGTTCTCATGGTAAGTTGTGTACCAGGGATTGAGCAGCCATAATACCAACGGCTTCGCCAATCTTAACAAGTTTACCTGTAGCAAGGTTCTTACCATAACAGTGGACACAGACACCATTTTTAGTTTCGCAACCAAATAAGGATCTGATTTCAACTTCTTTAATACCGGCATTGACAACGGCTGTAGCCATCTTTTCATCAATGAGTGTATTTTCAGGAACGATAACTTCACCAGTTTCTGGGTGAACAATAGCGCGTAAGGAGAATCTACCAACTAATCTATCGTATAGTGGGACGATTTCTTTTTGTTGTGCACTATTGATGATGGCACGGACAACAAATCCGTGGTCGGTGTGACAATCTTCTTCTCTAACGAGAACGTCTTGAGAGACGTCAACAAGACGACGTGTTAAGTAACCGGAGTCAGCGGTCTTTAAGGCTGTATCAGCACCACCCTTACGGGCACCGTGAGTAGCAATAAAGAATTCACTAACGGTCATACCTTCACGGAAACATGACTTAATTGGAATTTCGATTGTTTCACCTTTAGGGTTACTCATAAGACCACGCATACCGGAAAGTTGGGTAATATTTGAGATGTTACCACGAGCACCGGAATCACTCATCATGAAGATAGGGTTTCTATTATCAGCTTGGAATTGAGCTGTAAGGTCTTTTTTAACCTTTTCAAGAGCGTTAGTCCAAACTGCAACGACTTCTTTATGATGTTCGGCTTCGTTAAGTAAGCCTTTTGCGTACATCTTATTGATCTTCTTAACTTGATCATCACCGCTATTAATAATTTCGCTCTTGTCTTTTAAGACAGGAACGTCAGCGATAGAGATTGTAAATCCAGCAACAGTAGAATATCTGAAGCCTTGGTCTTTCATCTTATCAAGAACAGCACTGGTCTTGCTTGTGCCATAACGATGATAGATTTCATCAATAATATTTCCGAGATCTTTCTTCTTGAATGGTTGAACAAGAGGTTTATTGTGGATGTATTCTTTGATATCTGTACCCATTGGTACAAAGAATGAGGCTTGATCTTCTTTTAAGTTATTTGTGCTTAGATCATTTAAGTATGGGAAGTCACTTGGGAAGATAAGGTTGAAGATAATTTTACCAACAGTAGTAATGAGGTAAGATTTCTTCATTTCCTCAGTGAATCCATCTTTTGATAGAGCGCTACCGCGGATAGCGATTCTTGTATGTAAGTGAATTTGCTTTGTTTGGTAAGCTAAGATAACTTCATCAATTGATTTGAAGACTTTACCTTCGCTTTCACCATAAAGTGTGTAATTTTCAGCTTCTTCAAGATCGCCTTTAGCTTCTCTACGTTCTGCTCTTGCAAGTAAGGATTCTTTGGATTCTTCAAGAGTTAAGTAATAGTTACCTAAAACCATGTCTTGGGATGGTGTAACGATAGGTTTACCATCTTTAGGACCAAGAATGTTGTTACTAGCGAGCATAAGCTCGAGAGCTTCTTGTTGGGCTGCTCTAGAAAGTGGAAGGTGGACGGCCATTTGGTCACCATCGAAGTCAGCGTTAAATCCAGTACAAACAAGTGGGTGTAAGCGGATAGCTCTACCATCAACAAGTTTTGGTTGGAACGCTTGAATACCTAAACGGTGAAGTGTAGGAGCACGGTTGAGTAAGACTGGATGATCTCCGATGATTTCTTCAACGATGTCGAAGACTACGGAGTCATATTGGTCAATAATTCTATCGGCTGCCTTATGGGCGTTAACGTATCCACGTTTAATTAATAGATTTGCGATATATGGTCTAAGTAATTGAATAGCCATTTCGCGTGGAAGACCGCATTGATACATCTTTAGATCTGGTCCAACAGCGATAACGGAACGACCGGAATAGTCGACACGTTTACCGAGTAAGTTTTGTCTAAAGCGACCTTGTTTACCTTTTAAGGAACTGGAGAGAGATTTAAGGGCTCTACCACCGGCACCTTGAACAGGTTTATTTCTTCTTCCGTTATCGATTAAAGCATCGACTGCTTCTTGAAGCATTCTTCTACCGTTCATTAAGATGACGTTAGGTGCTTTTAAATCGATAAGTTTTTTAAGTCTAGCGTTACGTGTAATGACTTTACGATAAAGTTCATTTAAGTCACTTGCGGCGAATCTGCCACCATCAAGTTGAAGCATTGGACGTAAATCAGGTGGAATTACAGGAATAACATCTAAGACCATCCATTCTGGACGGTTATTGCTATTCTTGAATGCTTCAATAACTTCTAGACGTTTAATTAATTTAGCACGCTTTTGTTCTTTAGCAGTGACTAAATCATTTTTGATTTGAACGATTTCGGCTTCGAGGTCAACTTCGCGAAGTAATTTTTGAATACTTGCAGCACCTTCACCGAATTCTGCTCCAGTGTATTTAGAAATAAGTTTAGAAACACTAGAGAAGTCAAAAGCTTCTTGTGGGCTAGAGAGTTTTTCAATGAAGCCGAGAGCTCTTTCGTAATCGGCACTACCTTCATCGATAGTTGGTAAAATATCGTTAATTGCAGCGACGAATTCGACACGAGCGGTCTTTTCATCTAAAACTTCTTTAGCTTTAAGAACTTTTGAAGATCCTGGATTAAGGACAATGTGGCTAACGAAGTAGACGACTTCTTCGAGTTGTTTTGGAGAAACATCAAGAACTAAACCGATTCTACTAGGAATACCTTTTAGGTACCAGATGTGGGTACATGGTGAAACAAGTTCAATATGACCCATTCTTTCTCTTCTAACATCTTTAGAAGTGACTTCAACACCACACTTGTCACAAACTTGACCAGCAAATTTGATCTTTTTTAATTTGCCACAGTGGCATTCGTAGTCTTTAGCAGGACCAAAAATCTTTTCACAGAATAAACCATCTGGTTCTGGTTTTTGGCTACGATAGTTAATGGTTTCAGGTTTAGTTACTTCACCATGAGACCATTGTCTAATACGCTCAGGAGAGGCAAGACCCACCTTAATGGAAGCTAAACGATTTACATCAAACATCTTTCCTTACCTCCTTAGCTTAAGATTGCTGCAATAGCTTCGCTAATATCATCAGATTTGCTAGATGACATTACTTCGACTTCACGTTCTTCTTCAGAAGCGTTACCGCCGACCATGTTTCTAATTGCAGAATTAATCTTTCTTTCTTCTTGTTGTGCTTCTTTTGCTAACGCATCAGTATCGATGGTTTTACCATCAACATCATAGAGGTTAACATCCATACATAGAGCACTGAGTTCTTTAACGAGAACCTTGAAGGCTTCTGGAATACCTGGTTTTGGTAATTCTTGGCCTTTAATAATGGCTTCGTAAGTTTTTCTTCTACCTACTCTATCATCACTCTTAATGGTTAAGATTTCTTCTAGTGTATGGGCAGCACCATAGGCTTCAAGAGCCCAGACTTCCATTTCACCAAATCTTTGACCACCGTTTTGGGCTTTACCACCAAGAGGTTGTTGTGTAACTAATGAATAAGGACCTGTAGCACGGGCGTGTAATTTATCATCGACCATGTGGACAAGTTTAATCATATACATAACACCGACAGAGATTCTTTCGTCGAATCTATCACCTGTACGACCATCGTATAAGATTGTCTTACCATCTTCTGGGATACCAGCTTCTTTCATAAGTGAATAGAATTCTTCGTTAGAAATACCATCGAAGACTGGAGTAGCAACTTTAAGTCCTAACTTCTTACAAGCAAGACCTAAGTGAATTTCTAAGATTTGTCCGATATTCATACGAGATGGAACACCGAGTGGGTTAAGCATGATATCAATTGGAGTACCATCTGCTAAGAATGGCATATCTTCAACTGGTAAGATTCTTGAGATAACACCCTTGTTACCATGACGACCGGACATCTTATCACCTTCAGAGATTTTACGTTTTTGGACAACGTAGACTCTGATGGATTTTCTGACACCATTTCCTGGATCATCACCGTTTTCTCTAGAGAAGATCTTGACGTCTAGAACGATACCTGCACCACCATGAGGAACACGGAGGGATGTATCCTTCATATCTTTGGTCTTATCTTTAAAGATAGCAGCGAGAAGTTTTTCTTCTGGTGTAGGTTCAGTAATACCTTTAGGTGTTACTTTACCGACAAGAATATCACCTTCATGGACTTCACTACCTGGAATGATAATACCGTTTTCATCAAGGAAAGCTTTGCTTTCTTCGCTAGTATTTGGAATATCACGAGTGATGTCTTCAGGTCCAAGCTTAGTCTCACGGCAGTCAACTGTATATTCTTCAATGTGAATAGAAGTATATGTGTCGTCTTTGACTAATTTTTCAGACATGATGACAGCGTCTTCATAGTTATATCCTTCCCAGGTCATGAAGGCGATGGTAACGTTTTGACCTAAAGCGAGGTCACCGTTATCCATAGCTGGACCATCGGCGAGGATATCACCTTTTTTGACTGTATCACCAACTTTGACTCTGGCGACTTGGTTAATGCAAGTACCATTGTTTGAACGTTGGAATTTTTGTAATAAGTAGACTCTATCAAAGTCTTTTCCTTCGATCTTTTCTCTTACAACAACTTTTTGTGAGTCAACGTATCTAATGACACCGTCTCCTGCACTGACAACTGCTAAACCAGCATCTTTAGCGATCTTATATTCTAGACCTGTTCCAACAAATGGAGCGTGTGGTCTAAGAAGTGGAAGAGCTTGACGTTGCATGTTAGCACCCATAAGAGCACGGGTAGTATCATCGTTTTCAAGGAATGGAATACAAGCGGTAGCGATTGAGACAATTTGTTTTGGAGAAACGTCGATGTAGTCGACAAGATCAGGAGCGACTAAGACGTTATCACCATTAAATCTAGCAATGACTTCCTTATCTATAATGAATCCATCTTTATCAAGTTGAACATTAGCTTGGGCAATGTAGTGATCACGTTCCATATCTGCTGATAAGTAACGTGTTTCATCAGTAACTTGTCCACCAGCTTTGACAACACGATATGGAGTTTCAATAAATCCATATTTGTTGATCTTAGCATAGCTAGCTAAGTTGTTAATAAGACCAATGTTTTGACCTTCAGGTGTCTCAATTGGACAGATTCTACCATAGTGAGTTGGGTGAACGTCACGAACGGCCATAGAGGCACGGTCACGAGTAATACCACCTGGACCAAGAGCAGATAATCTTCTCTTATTGGTTAACTCAGCTAATGGGTTAGTTTGATCCATGAATTGAGAAAGTTGAGAACTTGCAAAGAATTCACGGATTGCACTTTGTAGAGGCTTAATGTTCATTAATGAGTGCATTGTAACTGTTTGCATATCACTAATGGACATCTTTTGTTGAACGGTCTTGACCATCTTGGTTAAACCTTGACGGAATTGACCTTGTAAAAGTTCACCGACGCAGCGGATTCTTCTGTTACCTAAGTTATCAATATCATCAGTTTCACCGAAACCACTGATAATGTTCATTAAATAAGAGAAGAGAGCGACAACATCACTGAAGGCAACACAGCTTACGGTGAGATTTAAGTCTGTACCGATAATGTTGGTTGTTTCTTTTTGTTTGTCATCGACATAAACTTTGACAATATTGACGTGGCCATTAAAGATTTCTGCTAAATCTGGGGCATCTTTACCCTTTTGGCAGTTTCTATATAAAGCGTCAATTAAGTGTTGACTTGCTTTAAGAACTTTTTCATGGGCACCTTTCTCAAAGAATTCCATGTCCATGAGCTTGCGCACGTCTTCTTTAGATATATAATCACCCTTCTTATAGACGATTTCGCCATCTTTGCTGACTAAGTTTTCAGCTAAGTAACGACCAGCAAGTCTATTGTAGATTCCGAGTTTTGTGCGGAATTTAAATCTACCTGCGCGACCTAAGTCATATCTTCTATAGTCGAAGAATAATTGAACTAAATAGTTGGAAACAGATTCTGTAGTGACTGGTTCACCAGGTTTTAGTTTTCTAAAGATCTCAGTGAGAGCGTCTAAAGAATCTGAAACGTTCTTATCTTTTTCAATGGTGTTCACGAGGAATGGGTGTTCACCAAAGAGTTTTGTTAGTTGTTTTGGATCGTCTAAGCCAATTGCTTTTAAAAGTAATGTGGCGTTCATCTTCTTTTGACGATTAATTCTTACACCAATTAAATCTTTTTGGTCAGTTTCGAATTCTAACCAAGGACCACGTGTAGGAATTAAGTCGGCTTCGTAGATGTACTTACCGGATTTATCTAAATCCTTACTTAAATAAGCACCTGGAGAACGAACAATTTGGCTAACAATAACACGTTCTGCACCATTAACGATAAATGTTCCGCTTTCTGTCATGAGTGGAATATCACCCATGAAGACTTCACTTTCTTTAATTTCTCCAGTATCAGCAAATCTAAGCATTAGCTTTACTTTTAATGGAGCGCTATAGGTGTAGTCACGAGCTTTACATTGTAGATATGTATATTTTGGTTCCTTAAGTTCACTTGAAACGTAATCAATGAAGACATCATCAGAGTAATTTGCGATAGGGAAAATTTCTCTAAGGACTTCATCAAGACCTTTTTCAAGGAACCACTTATAGGAATCAGTTTGAATTTCTACAAGGTTTGGAAGTTCAAGAGAACCAGAAATTTTAGAAAAATTAATTCTATCATTTGGAAGTCTTGGATATTCTGTTAATTTTTTCATGTACGGCTCCTTTACGTTATTAATTCACTATCTTCGTCGCTTTAAGAACAAAGAATCCTTTTTTCTTAGCAAGAACTTCAAAGTTTCCGTATTGTTCCTCTAGGAAATCCTTCACGGACAGGGCTCCTTGCGCTTTTCTAATCACGACGTAGAGCGAACCGCCATCAATTAAATGATTTTTCGCTCCAACATAGATCTCGTAAGTAACTTTCTTACCAGCTCTAATTGGAGGATTACTCACAATTGAATCAAATTGTCCTTCAATCTTGTTATAGATGTCACTTTGAAGGCAAGTGACTCGATTGCTTAACATGAGAGTTTTAGCATTCTTCTTTGTCAGAAGTACTGCTCTTAGGTTGACGTCACAACAAGTGACATTTAATCGGTTATTTAGCTTGGCCAACGTTAAGCCGATTGGTCCATAACCACAACCTAAGTCGAGCATTTTCTCTCCTAGATCAATAGGAAGTAAGGTCTCGATTAAGAGCCTACTTCCATCGTCTAGTTCATTTTTAGAAAATACACCGTTATCTGATTTAAGAATGAATTCCGTTCCGTTAATCACGTAGCGGATGTCTCTTTCTTTTGATTCTACAGTAGGATCATTTGAGAAATATTGGGACATAATTTAAATCAGATTAGTAAGTTAGAAGAGGAAACTTATTTAATTTCAACTTCTGCACCTGCTGCAACAAGGGCTTCCTTGTGAGCATTTGCTTCACTTTCGGAGATGTTTTCTTTGATGTTGCATGGAGCGCCATCAACGAGCTTCTTAGCATCCATAAGGCCTAAACCTGTGATTGCTTGAACTGCTTTAATAACTGCAACTTTTGTTGGGCCAACAGCTTTGAGAACTAAATTGACGCTAACTGGTCCTTTAGCAACTTCTTCTTCTGCTGGTGCTGCTGCTGCGGCTGCAACTGGAGCAGCTGCGGTAACGCCGAATTCTTCTTCGACTGCTTTAACTAAATCGTTTAATTCGAGAACTGTCATTTCCTTTAAGGAAGCAACGATTTCTTCTTTTGTTAACTTTGCCATAGTATTTTTCCTCCTATATAGGCATTATTGTTTGTCTGCAACTGCCTTGACTGCGCAAGCAAAGCTGCGGACTGGTGCTTGTAAGCACGATAAGAACATGGATAATAATCCGTTGCGGTCTGGGAGTTTTGCAACATCTTTAACTCCGTCAGCATCAACGACACGACCTTCGATAAGTCCTGCTTTAATTTCAAGACTTTCGTTTCTCTTAGCAAATTTGGCTAAGACTTTTGGTGCGTCAACAACGCCTTTGGAGAAGACAAATGCATTTGATCCATTTAAGTATTGTTCAAGTTCAGCATTACCCTTAGTAGCATTTGCTCTGCTAACTAAAGTGTTCTTATAAACGCTGAGGCTTGCATCAACCGCTTTGAGAGACTTTCTGAGTTCACTAAGTTGAGCGACTGTTAATCCGCGATAGTCTACGATAACTAAAGAATTTGATTCTTCGAAGTTCTTTTCGATTTCACTAACAATCTCTTGTTTACTCTTGAGAGTGTCTGGATTCATAGTTCTACCTCCTTGTTTAAATGTTCTTTTTAGAGGCTTCAATATACTTGGTTTTATACCTGGGCAACATTATTAAGCCCCGTGGCCGTTGCTGTCTATGGTATATTGTGCTCTATTAATCATTACGCATTGAGATCAACGTGTAATGCAGGGCCCATTGTTGTATGAACAGTGGCGTTTTTCATGTAGACACCTTTAACTGCTGCTGGTCTAACTTTTAATAAGGTAGTAGCAAGAGCTCTTAAGTTTTCTACAAGATCACTGGTGCTAAAGCTGACTTTACCGAATGTAAGAGCCATGTTGGCATCTTTGTCTAAACGATATTCAACTTTACCTAATTTAATTTCGTGAATTGCTTTTGCGATATCAGGTGAAACTGTACCGGTTTTTGGGTTTGGCATTAATCCTTTAGGACCAAGAACTCTACCCATCTTACCAAGTTCACCCATCATATCTGGTGTAGCAACGATAACATCGAAATCAAACCAGTTTTCTTTTTGGATTTTTTCAAGTAATTCCTTACCTCCGGCAAAATCCGCACCGGCATTTTTGGCTTCTTCAACCTTGCTTGTAATTGCACAGATTCTTTTTGTCTTACCATTTCCGTGTGGGAGAATGAGAGTTCCTCTGATTTGTTGATCTGCTTTTGTAGTGTCAACATTGAAATGGATAGAGACATCGACTGTTGCATCAAACTTAACTGTAGAAGTCTTCTTAACTAGCTCGCAAGCCTCTTCGATGGAATAGACTTTTTTGGAATCGACGAGTTCGAGAGCCTTCTTGTAATTCTTAGAAAGTTTCATAATTATTCGTCAATCGCGATGCCCATATTGCGTGCTGTACCAGCAATAATCTTCATTGCTTGTTCGACATCATCGCAATTTAAGTCAGGTAATTTGTATTCAGCGATTTCTCTAAGTTTAGCTTTACTGATGTGTCCAGCAACTGTGGTCTTAGAATTGGCTGCGCCTTTTTTAATACCTGCTGCTTTGAGAAGTAAACCTGCAACTGGAGAAGTCTTGATAACGAAATCAAATGACTTATCTTCATAAGCTGTGATAATTACAGGAACGATTTCGCCTTTACGGTCATTAGTCTTCGCATTGAAGTCTGTGCAGAACTTAGGCATAACAACACCTGCAGATGCAAGTTTTGGTCCTGGTTTTGCTTCACCGCCTGGGAGTTCCATTTTCACAACTTTTGTGATTCTTTTACTCACGTGACATTTCCTCCTTTTTTCTGAAATTTGTCAGTGATGTGGTCACAGAGCGAATCAGCTCTTCCACATACGACATTTACATGTACATTCACGCTCTCATCGGAATATACGCGAAAAAGATTTTATCAAAATCTATACGCGTGAGCAAGTTTATTTTATAAAATGTGCATAATGAAGAAAAAATACTGCATAGCAGTATCTTTTGTTAATTTTCATCGCGATTATTTGACTTTTCGATATATCAATAGAAGTGAATTGATCACTAACAATATGGTTAAACCGGTGTCACTTGCTACATCAATCTCGATTGGAAAATTAGGGACAGTCATAGCCAAAATCATGACTAATAATTTGATTGAAAGTGCGACAACGATATTGAAAATTGCAGTACGTTTTGTCATCTTTCCAATACTGAAAGATTGATGGATTTTCATTGGATCATCATTCATCAAAATTATGTCAGCATTTTCGATAGCGGCATCACTGCCCACTCCACCCATTGCAAAGCCAATATCGGCGCGCTTAATTGATGGGGTATCATTAATGCCATCTCCTGCGAAAAGAACCGACTTCTTATTGGTTTTTTGCTCAATTTCAGCACTTACAAAACTTGTTTTATCTTGTGGTAAAAGATTCGAATGATATTCTTTTATTCCTACAACTTTTGATACTTTTTCTACGTTGTTTTCATTATCTCCAGAAAGCAACACAACACGCACTCCAGCTTTACTTAATTTAGATACTAATTCTTTGGCATTATCACGAATAATATCTTCTAAAACTACATAACCATAATAGGTTTTATTTTTTGCTAAATGGA
>CACYJD010000010.1 GCA_902774655.1 uncultured Erysipelotrichaceae bacterium
TAATAACTTGAATAGCTTGTTTATTAAGCTCCACCGCCACAAAAGATTTAGCGCCTCTAGAAACACTTTCAAGCGAAAAGGCGCCACTTCCTGCGTATAAATCCAAAATTTCAGCGTTAATTATTTCACTTGAAAGCGAAGAAAAAATACCTGCTTTTACCTTATCCATTGTTGGTTTAGTAATTGTTTCACTAGGAGTTTCTAATTTTCTTGAACGATATTTTCCAGAAATAATTCTAATCATCGTTTACCTCACAAGAACCAATCTTACTTTTGAATGGCTTAAATAACGTTTTATTTATTTCTTCATACATAAGTCGAACTTCTTTATACGCTTGGTTGTATTCTTTTACTAATGGATGAGAATCTAGTTCTTTCTTGGCTATGTACAATTCTTTTTGAGCAGCAATTGCTTCCCTACTATGTTCACCAAAATGCTTAATCGCATCTTCATACGCAACAGATTTAGTGTCCATTTTATACGCTAATCTAATCACATCTTCGTTCTCATTTAAAAGATCATTGAGACGGTTAAGATTCTTAACTCTTGGGTCATCCTCAATTGAGTTTTTTAGACTATATAATTTATCAAGTAATTCTTTATCCATATCGCTTTGTATATTTTAACAAATTTATAATCGATATGATATAATCATAACGAAATGAAACTGAAATTTAAAATTGTTAAAGATAATCAAGCATCATTAAGAGAAAGATGTGAGCTAGTCCCAACACCTATTGAGGATAAGTACATCGATTTTGTTAATGACATGCATGACTATTTAGTAATGTCTCAGGATGAGAAATTATCAGAGAAATATCATTTAAGAGAAGGCGTTGGTCTTGCTGCTCCTCAAGTTGGACATAACATCAGAGCGTTAGTGGTTTATTACACAGATTATGACGCTGACGGACATGAAATTATTATTGATCATAGATTAATTAATCCAAAAATTATTTCTGAATCAGTTAAACTCTCCTATCTAAAAGCAGGAGAAGGTTGCTTAAGTGTCGACAATCCTCATGAAGGTTATGTTTATAGAAAATATAAAATTCAAGTTAAAGCATTTGATTGCAAAACCAAAAAAGACACTATTATTACTGCTAGAGGATACGAAGCTATCGTCCTCCAACATGAACTAGATCACTTAGATGGAATCCTTTTCTATGACCATATAGACAAAAAGGATCCATTTAAAAAATTAGATAACTCCGTAGGTTTCTAACTAAAATATTAGTTTATTATTGACTATTTAATCGCTGTATTACTATAATCAATTAACAAATGTTAATCATTTTAATAATTAACTAATCTATAACATAATGTTTTTATTGTTTGAAAGGAATTAGATGAGCCAAGTCAAATCTCCAATTAGTATCTATGCCTTAGGCGGCCTATGTGAAGTAGGTAAAAATACTTACTGCATCGAAAATGATGAAACTTTAATCATCATTGATGCTGGTGTTTTATTTCCTGATCCATCTTTATTAGGTGTTAACTACGTTATTCCTGATTACACTAGACTTCAAAACTCTAGACAAAAAGTAAAAGCATTATTTATTACACATGGACACGAAGACCATATCGGTGGTATTCCTTTCCTTGTTCAATCATTGAATATTCCAGTTATTTACGCTCCTAGATTGGCAGCGGCATTAATTAAACATAAGTTATCAGACTTTAGAGTGAAAACTCCTGTCAATATTGTTGAATATGATAGAGATACGGTCGTTAATATAGATGATTTTACTGTTTCATTCTTCCAAGTTACTCACTCTATTCCTGATTCTTTTGGCATTTGTGTTGACACTCCGCACGGAAGAATTGTTCATACCGGTGACTTTAAAATTGATTTAACTCCAGTTGGTCAACAATTTGATTTAACTAGAATCGCTAGGATTGGAAGCGAAGGAGTTGACTTGTTACTTAGTGACTCTACTAACGCAGAAATTGAAGGTTACACTCCTAGTGAAACTAATGTTTATAAATCAATTGACGAAATCTTTGATAACACCAAAGGAAGATTAATTCTTTCAACATTCTCTAGTAACATTAACCGTATTCAACAAGTTGCGCATTCCGCTATTCTTCACAATAGAAACTTAGTTATTGTCGGTAGATCAATGGAATATGCTGTTAACGTAAGTCGTGAACTAGGTATTATTAAAGTTCCAGAAAATAGAATTATTCCTGTTGAATTCGCAAACAGATATAAGCCTGAAGAAATTTGTATTATCTGCACTGGTTCTCAAGGAGAACCAATGGCAGCGTTATCTAGAATTGCTAACGGTGATCATAAAGATTTAAGAATTGTTCCAGGAGATACAGTTGTTTTCTCTTCAAGCGCAATTCCTGGCAACGCTCAAAGTATAGAAAAAGTCGTTAACCAATTAGTTAGAAGAGGTTGTGATGTCTTAACAAATAGCATCCTTTATGCTGTTCACTCATCAGGTCACCCTTCCAAACAAGAATTAAGAATTATGCTTAAGCTTATTCAACCAACATACTTTATGCCAATCCATGGTGAATATAGAATGCTCAAACTACATAAGGATATTGCCAAACAAGTTGGCATCCCAGAAGAAAACATCTTTGTTCTTGAGAATGGTCACTCCATTGAGTTATTCAATCACAAGATTAAAGATGGCATCAGATTCAGTGCAGATCCTGTCTATTTAGATGGCCGTGGTATCCAAGGCGTTAGCCAATCACTTATGGAAGATAGATCTATTCTTAAAGAAGAGGGACTTGTTTCTGTTGTTGTGGGTATTAACTCCAAAAAAGGTCAAATCATTGGAGAACCTATTATTATTTTCAAAGGTGTAGCCTTTAATGGAGATAAGATTAAAGCCGATACATCTAAACTTGTTTCTCTCGCTTTAACCAAACTAATTAGTAGTAAAACTACATTTGGTGAGATTAAAAACACTATTAAAAATGTGGTAAGTAAATTTATTGAAAATAGATATGAAAGGTCCCCTATGGTTATTCCAGTAATCATGGATGGTAATTATTAATATGCTTATCTTAGCGAGTCAATCTCCTAGAAGAAAAGAACTTCTCCACAAATTAGTGGATGATTTTCTTATTATTCCTGCTAATGTTGATGAACATGTTAAAGTAGATGATGTTACAGACCTACCTTTAGAAGCTTCCAAACTAAAAGCTAGAGCGATTAAAAAACTTCATCCAGAAGCAGATGTTATTGGAAGCGACACTGTTGTTATTATTGATGGTGAAATATTAGGTAAACCTCACACCGAACAAGAAGCATTCGACATGCTTAAAAAATTAAGTGGTAAAAAACATATCGTTGTTAGTGGTTATTGCTATATAAAAGGTGACAAGGAAATTGCTAATAAAGTTATTACCGAAGTCTACTTTAATGAACTTAGCGATGATTTAATTAAACGCTATATATCAACAGGTTCTCCAATGGATAAGGCTGGAGCGTACGGAATCCAAGACAAAGAATTTGACCTCGTATATAGAATAAAAGGCAGCCTCGACAATGTTATTGGGCTACCTACCGAAGACATTTACGAAAAATGTTTTAAAGACTAAACAAATCTTTATATAAACTAGAAGCATCATCCTTGATTACAAGGGTGATTTTATTACTCATTCTAATAATGGAATCAATTCCCAAAGCATTCAATTTTTGCTCATCAAGCAAATCATAATTCTTAAGCACAATAGAGATCCTACTTCCTGTTAAAGAATGGGATTCAATATTTGATTCACCACCTAAAGCTAATAGCATTTCATTAGAATGTGAGTTTCTTTCTTTTATTTCTTGTAATGGTTCGTGTTTTCTTCTATACATTGCAATAATAAAGAAAACAAGAACAGTTAAAAACACCACTCCTGCAACAATAAGGGAAATCGGTATGCCATATTGTTGTAGCCATTGAGCGAACTCATTTACTGTAGGATCAACTGTGCTTTCGTAAAACATACAATAATCTTAACATAATAATTAATTTGTAAGTATAATTTATGCATGAAAGAAGTAGAAATTGAGGCTAAAGCCTTTATTGAAGAAGATGGTTATAAAACCATATTTTTAAATCATCCTGAACTCAAAAATCATATATATACTCAAGCGAATTACTATATCGACACTCCTGATGAAGATTTAAGAAAATCTCCTTTGTCCATGAGAGTTAGAACTAAAAGTAATAACTTCCAAGAGTTAACAATTAAAGAAGATTTGAAAGAAGGAAAGCTTGAGATAAATCAACCTATGTCTAGTGAAGAACTTGTTTTATTTCTCGAAAAAGGAATAATTCCAGAAGGTGAAGTTCTTTCTTATATAAGAAACAAATACACAAGTATCAGCATAAAAGATCTCAAAGTTTTCACTAAACTTATTACGGATAGATGTGATATAAAAGTCTCAAACGGCCTACTTTCTATTGATAAAAACGAATTCAGTGGCATCACTGACTTCGAGGTAGAATGTGAATCCGATTCAATGGAACACGCAAAAGTAATATTGTTCACATTTTTAGAAAAAGAAAAGGTTCCCTATATTGAGAACCATAAATCTAAATTATATAGAGCAAGACAAGCTTTTATTTCTCAGAATGGAAGGAACAATCCTCACAGCAATTCTTAGAGCAGTTTTCTAAAGCAATTCTTCTAGCGCGAGGTATGAATGTAGAGATTTCTTCCTCGTTATACCCTACTTGAATTCTCCTATCATCAACCATGATAGGTCTTTTTAATACAGAAGGATTCTTTCTAATAAATTCGATTAGTTGAGAGATTGTCATCTCATCGAAATCAACGTTTTGTTCTTTGGCAATCTTACTTCTGGTGGAAATGATATCTTCAGTGCCATTTTCAGATTTCATTAACATCTCTTTAAGTTCATTTGGATCTAAGACCGAACTAAAAATATTCTTCTCTATGTAAGGAATGCCTTGATCATCGAACCATTTCTTAACTTTTTTACAACTAGAACAACTTGGAGATGTATATATTTTTATCATAGGACAATTATAATAATGCAATTTTTTGAAGTGGGCAATAAAATATTTCAATAAATTTAACCGGGTTAAATATTTCTCTTACTTTGACTATATTAGTCTAAGTATTTATAATAATTTCCTGAGGTCAAGAATATGGACAAAATATTAAGCGGAATTAAACCTACTGGTAAATTAACACTTGGTAACTATATTGGTGCTATCAAGAACTTTTCAAAAATCCAATATGAAGGAGAAACCTTCCTTTTTATTGCAGATTTACATGCATTAACTTTGCCAATTGATCCAGTAGAATTATCAAATAACTCCCGCGATATTTGTGCATATTATCTTGCTGCAGGTCTTGATCCAAAACACACTACTATTTTCCTTCAATCAACTGTATGCGAACATAGCGAAATGGCTATTATCTTACAAAACTATCTATATATGGGTGAATTATCCCGTATGACACAATTTAAAGATAAGTCACAAAAAATGGATCAAAACGCTATTGGCTTAGGACTATTTGCCTATCCAGTTTTAATGGCAGGCGATATCGTCTTATATGATGCAAAACGTGTTCCTGTTGGTGAAGACCAAGGTCAACATGTTGAAATCACACGTGATTTAGTTAAAAGATTTAATCATAGATATGGTGACGTATTAGTAATGCCAAAAGCAGAAATGGTTAAAGTTGGCGCACGCATTATGTCTTTGAGCGATCCAACTAAAAAGATGTCTAAATCAGATCCAAAAGGAGATATTTTCCTAAGCGATGATTTAGCAGTTATGAGAAAGAAAATCATGTCTGCTGTTACTGATACAGGTCACGAAGTTAAATACGATGTAGAAAATAAACCTGGAATTTCTAACTTAATGACCATCTATGGAGCGCTTAAAAACAAATCCTTTGATGAAATTGAAAAAGAATTTGAAGGAAAAGGATATGGCGATTTTAAACGCGCTGTCGCAGATGCGGTCGTCGAAGAAATGGAACCATTTAAAGCAAGATACAATGAAGTTATTGCTTCTGGTTTAGTCGATCAAGTCTTACAAGAAGGCGCTATTAGAGCGAAAGCTGTAGCCAGCAAAACATTAGAAAGAGTGAAACGCGCTGTCGGTTTATACAACATTAATAAATAATGGAAAGATATATTATTGCCCTCGATATGGATGGCACACTTTTAAACGATAAAAAGGAAATATCTTTTCTCACGAAAAATTATTTAATAAAACTATCTGAGGCAGGCCATATTGTAGTCATTTCAAGTGGTAGACCACCCAGATCTATTCTTTCATATTACAATGAATTAAAGCTAGATACTCCGGTGATTTGCTATAACGGAGCGTATATTTATAAACCACATGATAATGTTTTTCTTGATATGAATTTAATGTTTAAGAAAGACTTAACTCTTGAGATATATAACAAGATTAAACCATACGTTACTAATGTAATGTTTGAATCACTCGATAATATTTACATTGATAAATATGATGAGAGTTTAGACAGTTTCTTTTGGTATAGAGGAATGAAGTTACACACAGGAGATATAAACGATATTCTTAACGAAGATGTTTATACATTTATTGGTCACTATAATGGTGACGGAAAAGAATTACGTGAAGTGCTTAATAAAGCTATAGAAAACCACCCAGAAATTAAATTAAGATTTTGGACTGGGGCACCATATTTTGAACTACATTTCGAAATGGCCACTAAAGGTGTAGCAATAAAAGAAATCGCTGAACTTTATAATATAGATAAAGACCACATCATCTCATTTGGTGATGCAGGAAACGACATTGATTTATTTAAAAACTCTGGCCATTCCGTTTTTATGTCTAATGGAGAAAAGTCTGATTTAATTAAAACAAAATATGTCTCCGTTAGAGACAATAATAACGATGGAATTTATTACACTTTGAAGGAATACTTCGAAGATAAATTACTTTAATTTTTTCAAAATTTCACCCATATACTCCGGTATTTGGGATTTAAATTCTTTGTTTGATAAATATTCAAGAGGTCCTTTAATCTCTTTAAATTTTAATGAATAAGCATGTAAGAACTGATTCTCAAAATGATAATCTTTTTTAAACAATTTATTTACTTCAAAATTACCATATTTAGAATCCCCCACTACAGGGTAACCTTTGTAGGATAAATGGACTCTAATTTGATGTGTTCTGCCAGTAACAAGATTAACATCGACAAGAGTATAGTTAGAATAGTGTTTTAGTGGTTTAACAATACTTAACGAAGGCATTCCTCCATCTTTAATTGATGTAACTTTGACAAGTCCTGTGTTTGCGTCTTTCTTTAATGGAGCGGATATTTCCATTCCTTCCTTTAACACACCAACGACTAATGCTTGATAATGCTTTTCTATATCAACTTTATCCTTAAATAATTCTTCTAATGAATGAAGAGCATTTAAATTCTTTGCAAACGCTACGATGCCTGAAGTATTTCTGTCTAATCTATGCGCAGGAGCAGGAGTAAAAGCATTATCCAAATTAGGGTCATATTCTCCCTTAAAATACAAATAATTAATAACGTCATTCGCTAAAGTGTGCTTCTTTTCTTTAGCGTCTCCATGCACTAAAACGCCTCTAGGTTTATTAACTAATAAAATATTCTTATCTTCGTAAACAATTTCGTAAGGTAAATTGGCTTTAGAAATATCTCTCTTTTCTTTAAATTCTTCTAGTTGTAAATCAGTGATATAAATTGCAATCTCTTCACCACTACTAATAACGTATTCAGGTTTAACCCAATGGCCATTAACCTTCACATCTTTTTTTCTAAATAATTTATATATAAAAGATAAAGGAGCTTCGCTTAAAGCTTTCTTTACATATTTTTCAATCTTTTGAGATTCGTCTTTTTTAGTAACTGTTAACTTAATCATCGCTAATTATTCTATTAGAATTTCAGGGCAAAATAAAGGTGTGTGCCTATTAGACACACACCATTTAATGTTAAGACTAATTATTGTAATTCAATGTTAGCTTTTTTCATGACATCATCAATAAGTGCTTTTGCACGTTTGACTGAGAGGTCACTCTTAACATCGATTTGTGCTGGAACTTCAGCATACTTTTTGGTCTTACTAGCATCTTTTACAGGAATTGTAGATGTTAAGTATTCGTTAGGATCAAGTGGTAAGTATACTTTCATCTTCTTACCAGCAATTGTAATGTGACAGTATAGAACTTTGTGAAGTCTATATGAATCACCATCAATGCTAATTCTGTTCTTTAATCCATAAGCTAATAGATAGGACTTAAGTTCATCATATTTATCCTTAAGATCACGATCTGCTTTTCTAAGTTTATCAGCAAATGGAACTCTTTCGATTGAAAGTTTAGCTGGTTCTTCAGCAACTGGAGCAGGAACCGGTTCTGGTTCTGGTTCAGGTTTTGGCTCAGGTTTTGGTTCTGGCTTTGGTTCTGGTTTTGGTTCTGGTTTTGGTTCTGGTTTTGGCTCAGGCTTTGGTTCTGGCTTAGGTTCTGGTTTTGGTTCTGGTTTAACCTCTTCCTTCTTTTCTTCGACTGGAGCCTTTTCTTCGACCTTTTCTTCTTCTCTAGCTTTGTTATATGCAGATAATTGACCAAGGAATAAGTTTGGTAATGCTGAAAGATAGCTAAGAACAAGAACTAAGGCAACGGCACACATAGTAGCAATGATTGCTGGATGACCGCTGAAGTTATATCCTTTGCCATGAAGATTAACAGCATAGAAACTACCTGCAACAACTAAAATTGCTACAGAGAATAAATATCCAACAATTCCCTTAAAAGCAGTGCCACTCTTTTTTGCAAAACCATTAATAATTGCATAGAGGAGAATGCCAATGTTCACATAGGTGAAAACGACAAGGGCAAAGAAAATAATGTTGGATTGGAATACTGCTGCAACAGCACTAGATTTAACTAATCCAAATGTTAAAACGGATACTGTGTAATCTAACGCGAGTAATCCGTGAGCAACGCCATTAGGGTCCACTAATAAGACGAGTGCTACAACAAGTGCAAAGCAGAATAAGCTAAGGCAAAGTAAAAAACTTTGCAATTTAGAGCTCTTTTTGGTTTTATTTTTACTCATAAAAAACACCTCTTGCATTTTATTATAATAATAAAAAAGCGAATAACAAGGTCAAAAAAGCAACAAGTATATATTTTTAATATATAACCACCATTATTTGTATAGAAAAAAGCGAAAATGTATCAAAATGATTAAAATTAATTGGGTTTATCTTAAAAAAGCGCAAAAAAGGTATCAAAATTGCCTTATTAGAGCGAATAGATTTCGCTAACAATTTCTACAAGTTCTTCCATCTCTTCTAATACAGCAAATTCATATCTTCCGTGATGGTTATAACTTCCAGTTCCTAAATTTGGACATGGTACTCCTAAATAAGAGAATGTAGCACCATCTGTGCCACCTCTAATTGGCAAGTACTCAAACGATTTATTTAATTTACGATATACGTTTTCAATATGTTCCTTGCATTCAGGATGCTCTTTAATAACTTCGAACATATTTTTATAAGACTCTTTAATAACAAGTTCAATCTTGGCTCCTGGGAACTTTTTCTTTGTCTCCTCTAATGCATCATTAAAGTTTTCAACTTGTTTTTCTAGAATATCTTTATCGTGATTCCTTAAAATGTAATGAGCTTCTGCGTGTTCAACTTCTCCACTCATAGCAACTAAATGATTAAATCCTTCTCTATCTTTAGTGAGTTCTGGAACCATTTCTTTATTAATTAAGGACATATAGTAGGCTAAAACGGTTGAAGCATTGATCATTTGTAGATATGCTTCGCCTGGATGAATCGATTTTCCTGTAACTTTAATTGAGGCACTTTTAGCGTTGAAATTCTCAATTGAAATATACTTTGGATCATCGCCATCAACGGTGTATGCAAATTTACATCTATATTTTTCTTTAGAGAAGTGTTCGGCACCCCTGCCAACTTCTTCATCAGGTGTAAATAGAATAGACATTGGTCTATGAGAATCTTTTGGGAGCTTAGCCAATCGTTTCGCTACTTCCATAATAATTGCATCACCAGCTTTATCATCGCCACCTAGTAACGTATCACCGCTAGTGGTAATAACTGTTTTGCCCTTAAGTTCTCTAAGTTTTTTGAATTGTTTTGGGGATAAAACTAAACCACTATCGCCAAGCTTAATATCACTAAGATCATAGTCTTTTATAATTTGAGGTTTAACATTTGCCCCTGAACACTCTAAAGCAGTATCAACATGTGAACAAACACCGATACTATCATAGGCATCATTTCCTGGAATATAGGCATATAGTCGGCTAAATTCATCAATTTCGTTTTCAATGCCAAGTTCAGCTTACGTCATCGCTTTGTGTGTCGATGGACACATATCTAATAAATCTTTCTAATAATTCGTTATTCATTTTGTATCTCCTAAGCTACGCTCACATAATAGATTAAATTAAAGTTGATAACTTAGCAAAATATAAATATAATTTATCTTGCTTTGGAGGATTACCCAAGAGGCTGAAGGGGTGGGCTTGGAAAGCTCATAGGTTCCGAAAGGGGCGCAAGAGTTCAAATCTCTTATCCTCCGCCACGATTGATTTTCAAAACACGTACATATAAGTGCGTGTTTTCTTTTTCATGAGTATTTTAGATATAAACAATGTTTTCAACTAATATGTTGTGTTTCACACTTCTTATATTTCTTTGTTATTGTCCCTCATTGGTTCTTTTTTTCAACACTAAAGCAGCAACCAAAGCCAAAGACGAAAGAGCCATAGCAGCAATAAATATTAGATAATTATTTCCGTCTAAAATGATAGCGGATGGACGAGAGGAATTAGATACTATTCCGGAACCCGCGAAAGGAGTTTGATCACCACAGGCAGTAGCCCAAGCTAAGTATCTATCTAAAACGTCGTCATATTTACCGATGGTGTTGTTAACAAAAGTATTTCTTATAACTTCATCGAATTCTAATAATTTATTCTTGGCGGCAACATATAATCCAGAAGATAAACATTCTCCTGTTCCTTCTCCTATAAAGCTAGGATCATCCATTTTCATATAATTAATAGCCCAATTATCTAATTCGTCTTCTCCATAAGCTTGTTTTGCTATATTTAATAAAGAAGAATCGCTAAAAGATATTTTCTTATTAACTCCATTAAAGAAAGAACCATTTACGGAACTAGTTGATCTGACATTATAAGAATTAGTGACATAGTCAATATAAAATCTCGCATCATCATTAAAGACATAATGGGAGTTTTCAACGCTAAAAGATAAATCGAGGAATAAATCGATATCAACAGTGGCTTCATATCGATAAAAACCACTGCTCATTGATGCTTCAATATTAGTGTCATAATCAACAACTTTATTATCTAAATATTCATCATAATAAGAATGGTAACCACTTCTAGCATAATAAGTGACAGGTTCTAAATTATCTAAAAGATATGTTTGTTGTTCTACGCCTACTTTTGAATATATTTTTGGAGCGTATGGCATATATTCTAAATCAGAAATAAGAGATGACCTACTGCCACGCATAGAGATGTTATACATCTTTGAAGTGTCATATTCATAAAGATTATCAAGCATATATTGGCTTGTTTCTTCCACAAAATCATTAGCGTTAGGTAGGGTAAAACTACCATTTAAACTACTCTTGGTATTTACTTCATGATAAATAGGCTCGCTCTTTTTTAAGATATATTTTTCATTTCTACCTAAATACACTAAAACTCTTAAATCACCACTTTGGGTAATTTTTTTATCGACGATTTGGAAATCGACATTTTTATTGATATCGTGAGAATTACGAGAGAAATATGATTTATCATATTTTGTTCTATACATATAAATAGTCAAATCACCATCAGCATATTCCAATGAATGTGACCATCCACTAAAGACATAGACGCTATTAGGTTCATCATCTTTAACGATAGGAGAGGTAGATAATGTGGTATTGATTTTCCCATAATATGGGACAAGGAGGTTTTCGCTTTTTTCACCAACTGAATCAATCAAAGTCACATTAAAACCAGTAAAAGCAGGATTTTCATAAACGTTGAAATTAAATGTTTTAGTAATTTTATCTCCAAAAGTGATTGATTCATCGGAGACTTCGTAATGAGAAATAGTAATAGAATCTAAGGTAATGCTATGATTTCCTACTTCGCCCATATAATGTTTTAAACTATCAGGGACTAAGGATGGGGAATTGATAGTTTTTGTATAAGTAGATCCATTGCCATAAGAAATGGTATAAACGATAGGATTTGTAGATAATTCATCAGCAAAATCGGCACATTTAAAGTTGCGGTTATTTAAATTATCAATATTAAAATCGACAATATCACTCACTTGTACTGGGGTAGCATCCACTTGTGTTGTCGCTGGTTTAATAGTAAACAACCCGACAAGCGGAATGATAAACAAGGAGAAATAAAAACCTTTTTTCATGTTAGTTATTCTCCTTAACATAGATACCTGTCACTACTTTCATATCCGAAATAGAGGTGAGATTTTCATAGCCAATATCCCAACCAATAAAACGATATCCCGGCATATTTCTTTCGCATTCATAAACATTAGGAACATCACTTAAAGAAAGATTTTGGCCCATTGGCACACGAACTGTTTTGATATGTAAACCAGTAGAAGTGAAGAAATCAACAAGATAATAATGTTTATATTCTGGTGTTTTAACAAAATTGACATCTCCTGAAGCAAGAATACTTAAATCATAATTCTCTCCTGGACGGCCAGAATAATAATCGCTTGCGCCTTCTCCGCTATAGCCTTGAGGCAACCAGAAATAAGCAAAGTTGGTTTGGTCATCAATAATATCTTCAGCGATATCGAAATATGGTAAGGTGATTGTGGCTCCATTCCTAACGGAATAAGCATATACACCATCAAAATAAATATCTCTTAAGTCATCGCAATGACATGTAATATTAAATGTTGTTTCAGCGACATTTCCCACAAGGGAAGTGACAATCATTTTGCATGTAAAATCAATAGGAGCGCCTTTATTGACAGATAATCGATCTCCCACTAAGCGAAGATAATCACAGGAGTCGCCATTATTATCAGTAAATCTAAAGGAAAGCATTGGATTAGTGGTTGGATTATTCACTAAAATGCCATATTCTTTTTCTACTACAGAGGTAGGTTTAATTAATTTTGCTTTTGCAATAGCAAATTTATTGGGTTCAAAAACATCATAAAGAAGATAATTAGATGCTCCGAAATCAAGACCATTTTCATCAATGGAAATATCGGTGGTAGGAGGTTTAGCTTCTATAATTCTATCGCCAGTGCGGTAACCATATAAAATCTTATCAGGCATAAAATTGAATGAATCTGATACATGGACAAAAAGGAATCTTAAATCATATCCCCATTTGGCACCGAAATAGATTTTGAATTCGAAAGAAGCGGAAGCATCGAAAGTTCTTTGAGAATTTGGATCTAAATCCCAATGGAAAATAGCCATACCAGTGATTTGGAATCCAACATATCCTTGGACAAAGAATTCGACGTGTAAATATTTATAAAAACCTAAAAGATAAACGGCAAATTTAACTTTTAAACCCACTTCGGCTTTAAATTGACCATAGAATGAAACATCTATTTCGCTAGACTCTTCTAATGTCTGATTAGTAACATTTTCAGCACCTTGTTCATTAGAAAAACTAAAAGCGACAGATTTTTTATGGCTCGTATATTGCATAACAAAAGCCACTTTAATGGATATTTCTACGACAACATCAATTTCAATTCTAAAAGAGACAGGATAAAAAGTATCTATATCAACACGTAAAATAGGAATTGTTAAAGCGTTACCATCACCATCGACTTTAGCAGCATGATCTCCTTCTGCAAAGATAGATTTATAATCTGTTAAACCATCTTCTGCTTCACCAATTCTGTTAAAAATGCCTTCTCTAATCTTATCCGCATCAGGCATAGGAGAAACTCCACGAGAGAAATCAATTTTAAAAGTAAAGGAACTATAAGAATCTTCGACAAGTTTTAATTTATAATCAACACCGATAGGAATGACATCAAATTTCGTAGCAATTCTAGCCTTAAAATCAGCGGTCATGGTTTCTTTATATTCATATCCCACACTGACATTAAAGAGAATTTGATCTTTAAAAACACCAGCCCAACTAATATTGATAGTAAATGTGAATGTATTATTTTTAATGCCTAAATTCACATTAAGTGAAGCATGCGCTAGCCAATCAAGAATATCATATTTATCGGCTCCAGCTTCTCTTGCTATAGCATAAACGAGCTTTTGTGTTTCTTCGTTAGTAGCGAATCTTTCTTTTACCACTTCTTCCGTTAAAGCGATTTCAGAATTAGAGAGATTAACCGGTTCATCTTTTTCATCGATATGAAGTTCGGAAAATACATCGTTTGCGTTCGCTGGTTCATATTCGATTAATTTAAATTTATTGCGATCAGAAATAGATATGACTTTTCCATAAAATGAATTCTTATCAGTGGTTCCAATCACATCACTCGCTAAAAAGATATTTCCAACGTTTAAAGAAACATTTCCGTAATATTCGAAAACATAATTGCCTTTATTTGAGGCACTTTCTTCACTATCTTGACAATCTTTTAGATTGATACCGACCACATTAGGAGCGGTTGCCACAGTATTGACATTATCTAAAGAAGGATTTTCGCTTTGGATTTTAAAAGTGATTTTCTTTATTGATTCATCTTTATCTTCAAAATGGAATGGCTTATCTTCGTAGATTGTCGCGGTGTAAACCATATCATATTCATATAAAGATAAAGGAGAAATAGTATAAGTATTGGTATTTCTATCAACATAAGAAAATTCAGTCAAAATAATCTCGTTATATTGGTTGACTACGCGAACATAATTAATAGAAGATTTATAAAGAATTTCATGATCCCAAAGGTGGTAAGGAACGCCTTGGTTTACTGTGATATTAAAGGTAAAATCACGTCCTACTTCTAAAATAGCGGCATTTTGACTATTATTTTCCGCGATTTGTGTGTTACATAATTCGCTTTG
The DNA here is from genome assembly GCA_902774655.1 of uncultured Erysipelotrichaceae bacterium. Lineage (GTDB taxonomy): Bacteria > Bacillota_I > Bacilli_A > RFN20 > CAG-826 > Fiminaster. The sequence continues at coordinate 15,082 of CACYJD010000010.1, forward strand.
GAAATCATAAGAATAATCGTTATCATAAGACACAACAACTTGTGGATTGCTATTTAATAAAGCATCTCTCACATTTTTCATTAATTCCACATCAAAACCATCATCTTGTATATCTTCAACTTGCGGTTTAATTTGTGAACAAGATGAGAGGATTAAGGTTAATGAAAGGACGGATAATAATTTCTTATTCATTTCTTTAATAGCAGCAATTTAATAGCCGTTATTATCTATATTATACTCAAACCTTTTATATTCTATAAACAAAAGAAATAACTCTTTTTTGTCTTCCAAAACGGCAAGAGAAAAAAGATAGATAAAATCACTATATTTTTTATTTATATGAAATACCGAAGTAATCTAAATACGTTTTAATAGTGTCCTGTCCATCTAAACAAGTATCAATTAACCAACCTCGTTCTTGGCTCCAGTTCTTAAGACCATCGTCCTACTATGGACGTTGTATCTTCATTATTTGAGTGAAACCTACCATTTCAAAAACATTAAAAACGTCTTTACTAACATTGACTAAAGATGTGTCGTCGCAGGTTTGCTTTGTTCTTAAAATAATGCGCAAACCAGCAGATGAAATATAAGTAAGCTCTTTGAAATCAAAAATAAGTTTATTAAAAGTGGATTGGGATAAGATCTCTCCTAATCGTTTATCAACATCTTCGGCGTTTGAAGAGTTTAATTCGCCCTTAAGGTAGATTGTTAATATTTCTTTATCTAAATTAAATTTAATAGCCTCACTCATAATCTTTTATATATTTTCCTTAATTATTTTATTAATTCTTTTGCAGTTTTCCGCAATGTTTCCCTTCATCATCCAGCTTCCACCTACTGCTAAAATGTGATCAGAGGATAGGAACTCCGCTAAATTATTATCATTTACTCCACCAGTAGGAACAAACTTAATCTGAGGAAATGGTGCGCTTAAAGCTTTTATCGCACTTAAACCACCGTATACATTTGCAGGGAAAAATTTCACCACTTTAATGCCATTACTAATAGCCATCATAATTTCTGTTGGTGTTACACAACCAGGTAAATATTCAACGTTATGTTCTTTACAAACATCACATACTTCTTGGTTGAAACCAGGTGAAACAATGAATTTCGCGCCAGAACCTATAGCTTTTTTGCATTGAGTAGCATTAATTACAGTGCCTGCTCCTACACAGATAGATGGGTAATTTTTAATAGCGTATTTAATTCCTTCTTCAGCGTAATCAGTTCTAAAAGTAATCTCAGCAACTAAAAGATTTCCTTCAACTAATTGAGATAATTTTTCTTTTGCGTCATTCTCATCATTTAAAACAACAACCGGAATCACTTTAAATTGTTCAATCATTGCTTGTCACCTTCTTTGCATTGTAATAACAAATATCTTTAACTAGTTGGGACGCACTGTTAAGGTCGTATTCTCCACCAATAACTTTTTCCGCAACAAAGTCGCATAAAATTCTTCTAAAATAATCGAACCTTGGATAACTAGAAAAGCTTCTTGAATCCGTTAACATGCCTAAGTTATTACCAAGAATTGAATATTCGGAGATAATCTTTAGGTTTCTTCTTATACCTTCTTCAGTATCGTTAAACCACCATGCAGCGCCCATTCTAACATTCTTAAAAGCTCCCGTTACGGCAGATATAGCCGCCAAATTTGAATCATTGAGAGAATACAAAATTGTTAATGGTCTTTCATCGTCTTTAACTTGATTGAAATAGTTAACTAAATCACAAACAAATTGAGGTTCTCCAATTAAATCAAATCCACTATCAACTCCACACTTATCAAACATATCTAAATTATTATTTCTAATAACTGCGAAATGGATTTGCATATTGATACCGCGTTTAGCGTATTCTTTGGTAAGCCATACTAAAATGAAGCCAAACCAAGCATCATTTTCTTCAGCTGTTAAATTATCTCTATTAAGGAATAACTTTCTTGCTTCTTCTATCGTTGCATAGTGTTTTGGGAACATAGTGAACCCGTGGTCACTCATTCTACAACCTTTAGAAACAAAGTAATCAAGTCTATCTGATAATACGCTTAATAAATCATCTAAAGTAACGATCTTTTTATTAACAGATTTTTCCAATATCCCTATATATAGTCCACTCAAATCATAAATTTTATCTGGCCTAAATGTAGGTGTAACTTTAATACCATCAATAACTCCATGAGATAACAAATCATCACTTGGGTCATCTGTAGTAGCGATAAATTCAACATTGAATTTCTTTAATAACTTACGTACTGATAATTCGCTTAATTTTTTATTTGCTTCTAAATAAATTTCTTCAGCAGTCTCACCGTTCAAAGGTTTATTAATTCCAAAAACTTCTTTAAGTTCTAAATGAGTCCAGTGATATAAAGGATTAGCAATTAAACTAGGCAATATTGATGCATATTTAATAAATTTATCATGATAAGAAGCATTACCGGTTATATAGTGTTCATCCACACCACACATTCTCATTGCTCTCCACTTATAGTGGTCTTTAGCAAGCCAAAGCTCGCCAATATCACTAAATGAAGCATCATCTTTAATCATGTTTTGATCAAGGTGACAATGATAATCAATAATTGGCAAATCTCTTACTTCTTTGTATAAAGAGTAAGCCAAATCACTATGCAAGAATACTCGATCATCGTAGAACATATTACACTCCTGAATACGCACTGAATCCACCATCAATTGGAAGAACTACACCAGTAATGAAACTGGCTGCTTCATTATTTAATAAGAACAAAGTTGCCCCTACTAACTCTTCTAATTCACCAAATCTACCCATTGGTGTTGCTGCTAAAATCTTACCTGTTCTTGCTGTAGGAGTGCCATCATCATTCCATAAAAGGGCTTTGTTTTGCGCGGTTGAGAAGAAACCAGGAGCAATAGCATTTACTCTAATTCCTACTTTTGAGAAGTGCACTGCTAGCCACTCTGTAAAGTTACTAACTGCAGCTTTCGCGCCACTATATGCTGGTATTTTGGTTAATGGAGTATATGCATTCAT
>CACYJD010000011.1 GCA_902774655.1 uncultured Erysipelotrichaceae bacterium
TTATTGGCTGGAATCCTGAGATTGAAGCAGTGACTGATGACGTATCGTATACAGCTCAATATAAAGGAGAATTAAGATCTTATACAGTTTATTGGGTTAATGAAGATGGCAGAGTTTTAGAGGAAGACACCGTACCTTATGGTACCACTCCAACTTATGACGGAGACACTCCAGTTAAAGTTGCCGATGCTCAATATTCTTATACATTTAAAGGCTGGTCATCAGAAATTGTTCCAGTAACCGGCAACACTACTTATACGGCTTGCTATAACAAAAAAACAAACCAATATACGATTAACTTTATTGATTATGATGGTGATGTTTTAGACACTCAAACTTTAGAATATGGTGCTACACCTATTTATTCTGGTTCAACACCAATACGTAATAGTGATGTTCAATATACATACGAGTTTAGTGGTTGGTCACCTAAGATTGAAACAGTAACCGGAAATGCTACATATGTAGCACAATATTCTAATACTATTCGTAGCTATCAAGTTGCATGGCAAAACTACGATGGTATTTTACTTGATTCTGAAACTTATGAATATGGTGAGATTCCTGTATATAAAGGTTTAACTCCACTCAGAGATACAGACGATACTTATGACTACACTTTCTCTGGCTGGACTCCTGAAATTACAGCAGTTGCTGGTGATTGTTCTTATATTGCTACATTCTCTAATGATTATGCTCTTAGACAATTAACTCTAAATGCTAATGGTGGAGTCTGTGATACAACTTCGATTGTTATTAAGTATGGTTCTTCTTATGAACTACCTATCCCGACATTGGAAGATTGTTTCTTTGTTGGTTGGAAAGTCAACGGAGAGATTATTGATAATGAGGGTATTTGGACTTATTCACATTCAGACGCTACTGCTGTTGCTGAATGGAGCGTTCCTAATATTGTTGATGGTGTTTTATTGGGCTGTGAAGGAAATCCAACCGAGATTATTGTCCCTAGTAAAGTAGTTGAAATAGCCGATAATGCCTTACTTGGTTGCACAAATACTAAAAGAATTGCTATAGGGGCGAACGTTCAAAAAATTGGCAAAAGAGCTCTTCCTAACACATTTATCGATGTTGATAATTCAAATACTAGTTTCTGTTCGATTGATGGCGTTTTGTTTACAAAAGATTTCTCTTCTCTAATAGTTGGAAGAAATAGTTTTTCTAGTTTTGAAATACCAGCCGGAGTTAAGCGAATTGAACCATACGCTTTTTACGAATGTAATTTATTGACAACAATTGCTATTCCTGATGGCGTCACTTTTATTGGTGAGTTTGCTTTTTTTGACTGTACTATTAATTATGTTTATCTTCCTGAAACAGTTTTAACTATTGAAAATATGGCTTTTGATGGAATGGTTAATTATTGGTTCTGTGGTGCTAGTGAAAAACCGGAAAATTGGGATATTGATTTATCCTCGGCAGAAAAAGTATATTGGAATCTAAGTAGTGTTGTTGTAATTGACGGTTTTGCTGTTGCTCTATTGGATGATTTAACCGCAGTTGTTGTTAAATATATTGGCAATGAAGATGTTATTTATTTATTAGCTAGTTTTGAATATTCTGATAAAGTTTATTCAATCCAAGAAATGCTTTATGAAACATTTGAAGGCAATACATCTGTAAATAAAATTTACGTTTCTAAGAACATTACTTATGATTATAAAGGTATCTATCTTTGTGCAAATTTGGATATTGTAATTTCTGAATACGCTTCTTCGACTGAAGATCCTTGTTCAGTTGTTGACGATAGATTTCTTTTCAATACTAAGGATATTGTGGTTGATGGCAATTGTAAGTTTGTTATTTCTCCTGATAATTTAACCGCAACATTGGTCGAAATGGTAACTAGTGAGAAAACTATTTATATTCCATCTAATGTGACTTATCAAAATAGAAGCTATCCGGTTGTTTCAATTGACTTTTATTTTAATAATTCTCCCAAATTCTTTAGTGGTTTTGTTTGGAAAGGGAGTCCGGAAGACAGCATAGAAAATATCTATATTCCGGCTTCAGTTACTAGTATAAATCACTTTCCATTTGGTAAGAGAAACTTTTTTGAAGGTTCTAAGTTTCCAAAAGGCATAGAAGACTATTATGACTATAAACAAACTTGTTACTTGAATTGTAAATATTATGAAGTAATAGACAATTTTGAATGTATTGTACATAACGACAACACAATCTCAATTTTAAGTTATCTTGGAAATGATCGTTTCATAATTATTCCTTCAACTTTGCTTATAAATGATAATCATTATGCTGTCACAAGAATTGAATCTAACGCTAATATTGGTGCTGCAGAATACGATAAATGGATTTATATTCCTGATTCCATTTCTTATATTGGTACCAATGCAATAAGCGGAGGTTCAAAGGTGTTTTTCGGGCAAGATGAAGTGCCGGAATCGTATGAAAAAATTTACGATTCTACTCATGTATACAATAGTGTAAGTAGATTTTATAATGATGGGACTTATCTATATTCAATCTCTAATAACGGAAACGCTTATATAGAAGAGTATTATGGAACTGATATGGATATAATCGTTCCTAATAATGTTGAGATAGATGGTGTATCTTATCCAATTGTCGAAATACACATGAGCGCATTCTATCTAACGAGTGAAATACGCTCTATAACAATTAGGGAAGGAATTAGAAAAATTGAATATCACGCATTTTACTTTGAATGTAATTCTAAGTATGTTTTTATTCCATCAACAGTTAATACAATCGAAAGTGAAGCGTTTTGCTTTTTTGGTAGAATAGAAAAACCAACTTTTATATGCTCGGTTGACTGTAAGCCCGCTGGTTGGGCTGATGATTTTGAAGGACCCGGTTGGACTACCTGTGAATACGGTTTGGAATATAACGTTAAGCAACTAGTGGCCTTTGGTGATTATATTTATCTTTATTGTGAAAATAATAAAGCAATATTCTTTAAATACTCAGGCACAGGCTCAGATCTCATTATTCACTCTCGAGTATTAGATGATGATGGCGTTGAATATGATGTAGTTGAAATATGGTCTAAAGCAATTTATAAAATCGAATTCGTTAAATTAGTAATTCCTAATTCAGTAATAAAAATTAAAGCAGACTCTATATACGCCGGTGCATATGCATATGGACAGACTATAAACATTTATATTCCAACTAGCGTACTTTATGTAGGTGATAATGCTTTTACTTGTTTCAATAATAGAAGCATGGTTCTAAATTGCTATGCTGATACAAAACCTGAAGGATGGTCCGATTCTTTTTATAGCAAAGAAGGCGGATCTATCAAAGTAGTTTGGGGTTATTCAGCTGCTTAAAACAGCTATAATATAAAAAGGAGATTATTTTATGGTCAATTTATTAGAAAAGACAGAAAGATTAGCAAAAGAGTTTTTTAAGTTTCAAAAGATAAGAAAACTTACTTTACATCCAGTATTTAAGGTAATGGCGCTTTTATGTACTGTACCATTCATGACTCTATTTGTTCTTTGCATCGGAGTTTTATTTGTTTTAAGCGTTCTACTTGAACTTATTAAATCTCCAATTACCTTCCTTCATAAGATTACAAGAGAAGAAGCAAGTGATGTTAAGCACGCTACACAAGCAGTTATTTACTGGGTCTCTTGGCCAATCGTATTTGGTTTATATTGTGTTTATGCAGCGTTATTCCTTGAATATGTGTTACTTTACTTTGCAACTCAAATTTTTGGATATATCGGTGGTCTATGCGGTTATAAATTCCACTTATTGCCATTTGAAGAAGACATTTCTTTAAACGACGACAAGATTAAAGAAAAAGGCACTAAAGAAATAATAATGTTTATTGTTTATATCTTAATGGTAGCTGGTTTAAGCGTTTCTGCCGCTATTATCTTTAGCAATTTATACGCAAACTATAACGAAGCTGCATTCTTTAGTGAATGGTTACCATATCTTATCGGCATTGCCTCCGGTTATTTATTATTTTTATCTGTTTATGTTCCATGCGCTTTCCGCAACAAAGAAAAGGAACAGGTATTAGAAAAGATAGAAAAGAAATCAGAAGAAAAGTAAACATTTAATAACTAACTCGATTAAAAATAGAGGCTCTGTTAAATTCAGCGGGGTATCCGTGGGATTTTGCAGAAAAAGTTGAAAAAATTTTTAAATAAAACGTGGATTCGTGAACTTATTAATGGTTCATGTATTCCACGTTTTAACATCCTTAGTTGTTTGATAATTTCGAAGTATTAAAAAGTAACACTTTCTTTTCTTCTTCATCAAAAGAAGCTAAAAGCTTTGTGATCATTTCATTGGAAAGATATTTGGATAAATGTGTCTTAAAATCCATAACAATGTAGTAATCTAATTGATTTATAAACTTATCAATAAATTCGATTAAATCGCATATAGTCGAGTCTTTGGGACTTTTACCTCAATAATCTCAACAAATTTTTTAATTCAAATAAAGATAATCGTGCTATAATTTCCGGCGAAAGGAGATATCTATGTTTAAAAAATTTATCGCAGAATGCGCATGTACCGCAGTATTAGTTTTAGTAGGCTGTGGTGTCGCAATCGGTGTAGGATGTGGTGATACTGGTGGCATTGTTGCTACAGCAGCAGCTTTCGGTTTATCAATCGTTATCCTTGCTTATGCCTTTGGACATATCAGCGGTGGTCATGCTAACCCAGCAGTTTCTCTTGCCAAAGCTCTTAATGGTGAAATCACTTGGAAAGAATTTGGCGTTTATTGCTGTGCTCAAGTACTCGGTGCTTTCGTTGGTAGTGGTATCTTAGCCCTCATTTTCTGGGGTGTTCAAGCTACTGGTAGCAACTCCATTGTAAGCTTTATGGCATTCACAGGTTCTACTGATCCAAACTTTGGTGTCGTTGCTTTAGCATCAGTTGCAGAAATTGTTTTAACTTTCTTATTTATCTCTGTTGTTATGGCAGTTACAAACAAGAAAGAACTCGGCAATATCGCTCCAATTCTTATCGGTTTAGCATTATTTGGTGTTCACCTCGTTGGTATCCCACTAACAGGTACATCTGTTAACCCAGCTAGAGCTTTATCTGCATTAGTTTTACACATGTTTAATGGTGGTGATGTCCTTGAAATCGACTTACTCACATTAATCCCATGTGTTGTCGCTCCATTTATCGGTGCAGCTCTTGCAGCATTTGCTTATAAAGCCTTAAACAAAAAGGAAGCTGAATAATTTAAACATTATTTAACTCAAATGGAACTCTCAATCGAGGGTTCCTTTTTGTTTTACTCTTAAATATTAAATAAGTTAACTTATTACTATTTAAAACTTATCTTCAAAATGGTAATATCATACTGAGGTATTATTTTATGAGAATGGTAGATATTATTACTAAAAAACGTGATGGCCAAGAATTAACTGATGAAGAAATTTCCTTCTTTATCAAAGGCTACGTTGCCGGAGAAATTCCTGATTATCAAGCAAGTGCCTTACTTATGGCAATTGTCTTTAAAGGAATGACTAATAGAGAAATTGTTACTTTAACCGATAGAATGGAACATAGTGGTGAAACTATGGACTTAAGCGCTATCGAGGGTATTAAAGTTGATAAACACTCCACTGGTGGTGTTGGTGATAAAACAACACTCGCAGTCGGGCCTATGGTCGCTGCTTGTGGTGCTAAAGTCGCTAAGATGAGTGGTAGAGGTTTAGGCCATACTGGTGGTACACTTGATAAACTCGAATCTATTCCAGGAATGAATGTCTTTGAAACAGAAGAAGAATTCATTGCTCAAATGAATAAGATTGGTATCGCTGTTGTAGGACAAACTGGAACTTTAGTTCCTGCTGATAAAAAACTATACGCTCTTAGAGACGTTACCGGAACTGTTGAATCATTACCTCTTATCGCTAGTAGTATTATGTCTAAGAAACTCGCTAGTGGAACTAACTGTATTGAATTAGATGTTAAGTTCGGTAATGGAGCATTCATGAAGAATGTCCATGACGCTAGAGAACTTGCTAAAACGATGGTGGCAATCGGTAACTCCTTAGGTAGAGATACTAGAGCTATCTTAACCGATATGGCGCAACCTTTAGGTTACGCTGTCGGTAATTCACTTGAAGTTAAGGAAGCTATTGATACTCTTCATGGACACGGTCCAGAAGACTTTACAGAACTCTGCTTACATAGTGGTGCAGTTATGCTCCACCAAGCTAAGATTGCTAAAACCTTTGAAGAAGGTGAGGCAATGATTAAAGAAGTAGTTGCTAACGGTAAAGCATTCGAGAAATTCCGTGAACTCGTTATCGCTCAAGGTGGAGATGTAAGTTACATCGATCACCCAGAGAAGTTTGAAGTTAGTAAGAATGTTATTGAAATCCATGCTAAAAACAGTGGTTTCGTAAAAGAAATTGTTGCTTTAGAAATCGGTGAATCCGCTATGAGACTTGGTGCAGGTAGAGAAACATTTGATGATGTTATCGATATGTCTGCAGGTATTGTCTTAGCGAAAAAGATTGGTGATAAAGTTGCTAAAGGTGACTTATTATGTACCGTTTATACCAACAAAGAAAAAGAGGAATACGAACCAGTTATTGCTGATATCGAAAAAGCCTTCAAAGTCGTTAATGTCTTTGTTGAGAAACCAAAAGTTATTGAAGAATATATTCATTAATCATGAGAGTTGTCCTTCAAATAGCGAAAGATGCTGAAGTAAAAGTAAATGAAGAAGTCATAGGAAGCATTCCATATGGCTTTCTTTTACTAGTGGGTTTTACCCACGATGATACCTTTGAAGTCATCGATAAGATGGCTGAAAAGATAGTTAAACTTCGAATCTTCCCTGATGAGAATGGCAAGACTAATCTTTCTCTTAAAGATGTTAATGGAAAGATTCTAAGTGTATCTCAATTCACCCTATATGCGGACACGAAGAAGGGCAATCGCCCATCATTTGTGAGTGCATTAGGTGGCGAAGCAAGTGAAAAGTTATATGATTATTTCAATGAGAAAATTGTCTCATTGGTTGGAGAACCTATCTCTAAAGGTAAATTTGGAGCGGATATGAAGGTTAGATTCACTAACGATGGTCCATTTACCTTAGTGTTAGATAGTAAGGAGTTATTTTAAGTGAAAGTAATGATTGGCCTTAGTGGCGGAGTTGATAGCGCAGTTGCGGCATATCTACTAAAAAAGCAAGGTTACGATGTCGTAGCCGCTTTTATGCGTAACTGGGATGCTTTTGCTAACAATGACTTTTTAGGTAATCCTACAATTAACGATAATCAATGTCCTCAAGAGAAGGACTATGATGACGCTAAAAAGGTGGCGGAATTACTAGATATCCCATTACTGCGTATCGACTTTATTAAAGAATACTGGGATCACGTATTCTCTTTCTTTATCAGTGAATACGAAGTAGGTAGAACACCTAACCCAGATATTTTATGTAATAAATATATTAAGTTTGACGCTTTTAAAGAGTTTGCTAAAAAGAACGGATGCGATAAAATCGCTATGGGTCACTACGCTAAGACCACTGTTAAAGATGGTCTAACTTACTTATGTAAATGTAAAGACACTAATAAAGATCAAACTTATTTCTTATCTCAATTAAGTGAAGAACAAATTAAAGACGCGATCTTCCCTTTAGCGGATTTAACCAAAGAAGAAGTTAGAAATATCGCTCATGAATTAGGACTTAATGTCGCTGATAAAAAAGATTCAACTGGAGTCTGTTTTATCGGCGAACGTAACTTTAGAGAATTCTTAAAAAATTATATTCCTGCTCAAGAAGGGAATATTGTTGATATCGCTACCGGTAAAGTTATCGGTAAACATAAAGGTGTATATTACTATACCATCGGTCAACATAAAGGACTTGGTATAGGTGGTATTAGTGGTGAAGAAGCTAACGGTTGGTTTATCGCTAAAAAAGATGCAAAAAATAACATCCTTTATGTTGCCCGTGGTAATAGTGATAAGTATCTACTTTCCAACAAATGTGTTGTTAGAAAGTTAAATATCATTAATCCAAATCAAGAATTCCCTAAGAATGTCGGTATTAAATTTAGATATCGTCAACCAGATCATCCAGGAATTATTGATTTGGTTAATGGTGAAATTATCGCTACTTACGCGCCATATAAAGCGGTAACCACTGGTCAAGAAGCGGTATTTTATGATGAAAACGGACTTCTTATCGCTAGTGGAACTATTGATGAAGTCTATATGGATGATGTAAGAATTGATAAATAAATTTTATTGTTTAATTATTAATTAAGTTTTGTTATATTATATGTGCTCCGATAAAGGAACTAAGTTACTTTTAAGTAACGCGCCACTCCTTTGGAGTCGATGAAAGTCGACGTAATTCTGCGTTAAGGATATTAATTAAGAGTGTTAGATAAAACGAATAGAATTATCTAATGAATTAGGATGGTACCGCGATTAATCGTTCCTTCGAACGATTTTTATTTTATTTATAAAGGAGAAATAACTCTATGAAGAAATTAAGTGGAAATGAAATTAGAAAGACTTGGTTAGCTTTCTTTAAAGAGAAAGGTCACCATGTCGAAAAAGGCGCTAGCCTTATTCCATATAATGACCCTACATTATTATGGATTAACTCAGGCGTTGCAGCCTTAAAGAAATATATGGATGGAAGTGAAGTACCTCCATCTAGAAGAATCACCAATGTCCAAAAGAGTATCCGTACAAATGATATGGATAACGTTGGATATACCTCTAGACACCATACATTCTTTGAAATGCTTGGATGCTTCTCTATTGGTGATTACTTTAGAAAAGAAATCATTGAATGGGCCTATGAAATCCTTACTGGTGAAAGATGGTTTGCGATGGATAAAGATAAACTATATTTCACTTATAACCCAATTGATTTAGACACTAGAGATAACTGGTTAAAACAAGGTGTCTCTCCTGACCACTTAATTGCTTTAGAGGGTAACTATTGGCAAATCGGTGAAGGTCCTTGTGGCCCTAACACCGAAGTCTTCTATGATAGAGGAGAAAAATATGACCCAGATCATCTAGGTATTAAACTCCTCGAAGAAGAAATTGAAAACGATAGATATATTGAGATCTGGGGCATAGTTTTCTCTCAATATAACGCTCAAGCGGGTGTTGATAGAAAAGACTATAAAGAACTCCCAAGTAAGAATATTGATACCGGTGCAGGTCTAGAACGTATCGCCTCAATCCTACAAGAAACAGATTCTAACTTTGAAACAGACTTATTCATGCCTTTAATTAAAGAGACTGAAAAGCACGCTAATGTAGGATACGGTGAAAAGACCAAGACTCCATATAGAGTTATCGCAGACCATATCCGTAGCTTAACATTCGCTATCAGTGATGGCGCTTCCTTCTCAAATGAAGGCAGAGGCTACGTTTTACGTAGACTCCTTAGAAGAGCGTCTCGCTTTGCTAAGAAGATTGGTATTAATGAAGCTTTCTTATATAAACTTGTTGATGTCGTTATCGATATCAATAAGGATTTCTATCCAGAACTCGCTACCAACAGTGCTTCTATTAAGAAAGCAATTAAGATTGAAGAAGAGAAATTCCTTAAAACCTTATCTAGTGGTGAATCACTTTTAAGAGAATTCATCAGTGGTAAAAAGGTTTTAAGTGGTAAAGATGCCTTTAAACTCTATGATACTTTTGGTTTCCCTCTTGAACTCACTAAAGAGATCTGCCACGAAGAAGGTGTCGAAGTAGATGAAAAAGGCTTCGAAGAAGAAATGAACGCTCAAAAAGAAAGAGCAAGAAACGCTAGAAGCGATGAACAAAGTATGCATAGACAATCTAAGGATTTATTAGATTTCAATTTGCCTAGTGAATTCGATTATAGTGGTTCTAACCTTATCGCTCACGTCATCGGAGTGTTTAAAGATGGCGTTAAAGTAGATGAAATCACTAGTGAGGGTGAAGTTATCTTTGATAAGACGAACTTCTACGCTGAAAGCGGTGGTCAAGTTAGTGATAAAGGTGAGATTAGAAACTCTTCTACATTCGCTGAAGTAACTGAAGTTATTAAAGCTCCTAATAAAGAACACTTACACACTGTTAAAATTATGAAAGGTTCTATTAAAGTAGGAGATGAATTCTTACTTGAAATTAATAAAGAAGC
>CACYJD010000012.1 GCA_902774655.1 uncultured Erysipelotrichaceae bacterium
GTGTATGGGTGCTATTCTTTGGGCTAATATTGATAAAGTCTATTATGGATGCAATATCATCGATACAGAAGATATTGGATTTAGAGATAGCAAGTTCTATGAAATGCAAAAACCAGGTGCAAGAGAACAATTAGTGGTAGAACTTGATCGTAAAGCTTGCTTAAAGTTATACGCTGAATATAAAGCAATCGCTGATAAAGTAAATTACTAATATATTTATATTATTAATAAAGAATATAAGTAAAAATTATTATGAAACTTAAAGAATTTTTTGCTGATTTAGGCAAAGGAATAAAAGAAGTATTCTCTGGAGAAGCAAAAGAAGAAAATCTATTTGAACTAAATGGAAGAACGCCTTTCTTAAAGGCTATTCCTTTTGGCATCCAACACGTATTAGCGATGTTCACCGCTAACATTGTTCCTATCATTATTGTTTTTGGAACACTTGGTATTACTGGTGAATTTGGTACATCTAGTATGCTTGGTGCCCTCTTTATGGCGGGTATCGGTACGATTATCCAATTATTTATAGGCGCTAGATTACCTATTGTTATTGGAACTTCTTTTACTTTTGTGCCTATTTTCATCACTATTGGATTAAGAGTATTTAATAACGGAGGATCTGGAGCGGATGCCTATTACACCATTATGACATCAATCATAATAGGTGGTTTATTCGCGACTATTTTCTCTATCTTTTATAAATATTGGGGTAAATTAATTAAACCAATCGTACCTGCAATTGTTGTTTTAGGTATTGGTTTATCACTTCTTTCTAGCGGCGCTAATCAATTCTTTGGTGGCACTAGCGTTTTAGCAGAAGTTTATGCTGGAACAAATGCAGTCCCTTATTGGTGCTATATCTTAGTTGCGTTAGTTACAGTTATCGCTGCCATTTTATGGCAACTCATCTTTAAAGGTGTTTGGAAAAACGTCAATATTATCGTTGGAATTGCAGTTGGATATATTGTTGCATGCTGCATTCCTGGTATGGTTGATTTCAGTGGATTAGCAATCACTGAAGCTGTTGGTTCTCATGGTGTTATTGACTATCCTCATATCCTTGATTTCACACAATTAAAATTTGATGTTACTTCAATTGTTTTAACTAGTGTCTGCTTTATAGTCGCTATTATCGAAGGCATTGGAGACACCACTGCTTTAGCAAATGCTGGATTAGGTAGAAATCCTACATCTAGAGAACTTGGTGGCACTCTTACATTTGATGGATTTAATAGCGCAGTTGGTGCGATGTTTGGTGCTTTACCACTTACAACATTCTCACAAAATGTAGGTATTGTTGCTCAAACTAAAGTTGTTAATAGATTTACTATTTTTATCGGAGCTGCTTTCTTATTCTTAGCTAGCTTCTTCCCTCCAGTTGCTAACTTCATCTATACAATTCCAGATGCAGTTATTGGTGGAACTATGGTAATTCTATTTGGATCTATCGCTGTTGTAGGTATGAAATCCATCTCAGAACTTGGTTGGAGTGATAAAAATATCTTAATTACCACTCTTTCACTTTGTGTTGGTTTCGGTATTACAATCGCTACATTTACAACTGGTACTGGTCAATTAGTTATGACCACTGAAATATTTAATAAATTAGGATTAGACTGGTTAGGAGCGTTATTATCCAATAATGTTCTTAATATGTTCGTGCTTTCAATTATTCTCAGTTGGGCACTTCCTGATGATATGCATATATCGTTCTTGCATAAAAAGAACAAAGAAGCATAATTAACAATCAATAAACCTCGGATTCAAATTCTGAGGTTTTTATTTGATTAAATTAATCTAATCAAATCTTCTTCCATGTGTTTTTTAAATATTACTCCAAGCTCAGTGCCAATTGTTATTACATCAACACTTTTCCCGAGAGCTTCTTCTAATTCGTCAACAAAACCAACTCGATCAAACAAAGAACGAATATTACCCATGGAGCAATATAAATCAATATCACTTGAAGGTTTTGCTTCACCTCTAGCATAACTGCCGAATAAATATACTTCATTTATTTCGTATTTTTCCATAATTGGTCTAATGGCATCCTTGATTTGCTTGATAGTTAAAATACTCGAATTAATATCTTCTCTAATCAACGACAAAATATAAGAATTTCTATTGTCTATATTGTCTAATTTGTTAATGATATCAATATCACTTTTCTTAACACGAAATTGATACATTTTATAGTTAGTTTTATTGTATTTATCGATATATTTTAGCTTTTCCATAACGAAACCCTCAAATATACGATATCATATACGATATCATATATCTATAAGATTCGTTAAATTTTTGAATTTAATTTAATTAGTTCTATAAAAATACGATTGAGCTTCTTCGGTCACTCTAATGCCTAATTTGTTTAGAGTTTTTAAATCTTGAGGCGCTAAGATACAACTACTATGTGCTTCGCAATCTTTAAGGTCATAAAGTTTGGCCAAAGATTCCTCTGCAAGTGGGTTTGTATCCGCTTGAATTGCTAAAGCAATAAGAATTTCTTCACCATGGATTTTGGTGGAGGTATTGTTTAAAGGTCCTAACTTAAGCGATTGGATTGGTTCCACTACACTTCTAGTTAGTAATTTAAAGCGATCATTGATACCTGCTAAGTATTTAAGAGCGTTTAATAATGCTGCACTTGTCGCAGTTAATAAATCGCTTCTTTTACCGGTAATAATCTTTCCATCTTTAAGTTGGATAGCCACTACTGGAGCGCCGATCTCTTCAGCGTATTTATTGGCGACACTGACACATGGTCTATCTGCAATAGAAAGGTTAAGTTTTTTAAGTAATAATTCTGCTTTTAAAACAGCTTCATCATTAATCTTTCCTAAAAGGAAATCCTTTTTAGCACCGAAATAACGTCTAATTACTTCTTGTTTACTCGCTAATTGAACTGCTAAATCATCTTCGATAGCAAATCCAACCATATTAACCCCCATATCAGTAGGAGAATAATATGGAGTGTTTCCTTGAATGGAAATCATAATATCCTTAAGTAAAGGAAATGTATCAACATCACGGTTATAGTTAACCGCCATCTTGCCATAATGCTCTAAATGATATGGATCAATCATGTTGATATCATTTAAATCTACAGTAGCGGCTTCATATGCCATATTTACTGGGTGATTAAGTGGTAAATTCCATACTGGGAAGGTTTCATATTTGGCGTAGCCAGACTTAATACCACGCTTATGGTCGTGATATAGTTGGCTTAGACATGTTGCCATCTTTCCACTACCTGGGCCAGGTGCGGTAACCACTACTAAAGGTCTAGTAGTCTTGATATATTCGTTCTTTCCTAAACCTTCTTCACTAACGATTAATGGAATATTTTGAGGATAACCAGCAATCTTATAGTGTTTATAAATATCAACATTATAGTTTTTAAGTCTACGAATAAACTTATCCACTACTTCGTTTTGTTCATAGAATGATAAAACTACACTTTTAACGTATAGCCCGGCGTGCTGATAGGCCATGATAAGACGTTCAACTTCAACATCATAAGTAATACCGATATCTCCTCTAACTTTTTGGTTTTTAATATCGTTACTAGAGATAACAATCACTACTTCTGCATGATCTTTTAAGGATAAAAGAAGCTGTAATTTAGAATCTGGATGGAAACCAGGTAATACCCTACTAGCGTGTAAGTCATCAAATAATTTACCACCAAATTCAAGGTATAGATGTCCACCAAATAGTGAGATTCTTTCGAGAATCTTCTCTTTTTGAATTCTTAAATACTTTTCATTATTAAAAGGTAATGTCTCATTCATAATGCAATAATTTTAGAATAAATTTATACGTTTGTAATTAATAATTTAATTAAATTTTCAAATTTAGAAGAGTATTATTCTATAATAATAGTGATAAATGAGGTAAAACCTATGAACAAACTTGGTAAATATATATTTCTACTATTACCACTTAGTTTAGGTAGTTGTAGTCTATTTCCTTCTAAACCAGATACACCTGTAACTCCAGGTGAAGATATAAAGACATTTGAATTTGTAACTGATGATTACATGACTATCAATGATAGTAATCCAGATGCTAAGTTTTATGTCTTAAATCTTGATCCAAGTGATAAATACAAAATCAAGACTACTGTAGATGATAAATTAGGTGATGCCTATAGAATTGAGTACACTTTAGGCGAAGATAAGACTTATCCATTCACTTTAGGCCTTGATGGTCAAATAGTCGTAAATGATAAGGTAACTCGAGAAGAGGAGAGAGTAGGTTCTATTTATGCTAGTTTATATAAAACTGGTAAGAGCACTCGCATAACTAGAAAGTATTGTATTTTTAGTATTGGTGTTAATAAAACCGCTGATATATCCTTAACAAATGATGGATTAACATATGATGAAGCTACTAGAACTTATAGCGGTTCAGTACAAAGTGGCACCACTTATGCAATCAAGACAAGAGTGAACGCCACTAGCGCTTATAGTATTGTCTATTCATTCCTTAATGATGCAGATAAAGAGTTTGCTTCAGTTAGCGAAGCTGGCGTAGTCACCACTAATAAAGTAACAGAAGATAAGACTATTAAGATTCAAGTAGCTACTACCCAAAAAGATAAACCTACAAAGATAATTGATAAATGTTATCTAGAATTAACACTTCTTAAAGATGACACTCCTGTGGTTAACGAATTTAGAGTGTTCTCTAATTTCGATGGTACTACTACAGAAATCTTTGATGGTGATGCATTAACTCTTGTTACAGAAGATGTAGTGACATTCACCATCACCATTCAAGGTTACGAATTAACTGAAAAGATGAGTCTATCAGAAGAAGGTATTCTTGAATTAGATAATGAAAATAATAAGGTTACTGCTATTAAAGCAGGTACTGTAACAATCTTATTCCAATATAGAGAATTCAGTCTATCACTCAATGTAACAGTTAAAGCTAAGACATTAGAGTCACTCTATAACGAAAATGGCGCGGATGGATTAATTATTATTAATGGAGTAATCCACTACTTAGATGAATTCTACGCTATCTATACTCTTGGTAGAAGAGGAAAAGTTGATACAGCTAAATTTGATATTCAAATAGATAACTTAAGCGAAACACATAAGAGAGTTCATATTGGATATATGGAAGGTAATGCAGTTGCGAAACTTCACTACGACGTACGTTTCTTTGTTACTGAAGAATACGAAGGAGTAACTACCTCTTATTATATGGATACATTCTATAAGAATAATTACTATGGAGAGGCTCATGTATTACCTAATAAAGGTGATATCAAATTACTTTGTGTACCAGTCTGGTTCACTGATTCCACTACATTCTTTAAGGAAACTCATAAGTCTCAAATTCTAGAAGATTTAGACTATAGTTTAAATGGTTCTAGAGGAGAAGATGAATTCTATTCACTTAAGGATTATTACAATATTGAGTCACATGGTGATGTAAATATCTCAGTCACAATAAGTGATTTCTATGAAAGTGGCACTAGCTACACTAATTACACTGATATGGCAGGTACTAGCAAAGCTAATAACCATAAGACATTAGCGACTAACGCTATTAATTGGTATTTCAATAACACTATTGGTGATCCACTATCTAATTATGACCTTGATAGTGATGGTTTAGTCGATGGAATTATCCTCTTCTATGGCGCTAACTATTATGGCACTAAAGATGAAACTAATAGATCTATCGCATTTGAGTCAGAAAACTATGGGGATAGTAAGTACAATTACAATACTATGTGTTTCTGCCCTATTGGTAGTCTATATGGTAGAAATAAGATAAGTGATCCTGCTATTCAATTAGGTGCAGATGATTTATCTACATATTTCAAAGTTCTATTCGCCGTCAATAGTAGAACATTGATCCATGAGGTTGGTCATATGTTTGGAAACATTGACTTATACGAAACTCAATTAGCAAGTGAACGTTATTCACCTGCTGGTAGTAACTCTATGCAAGATAATAACGCCAGCGCCCATGATCCATATCATTTAAATAGAATCGGATGGTCTAAACCAGATATCTATGCTTCTAGTGACTATAACTTAGGGGATAAGATTACAGTCAAGATTGATGATATGCAATCAAGCGGACAAAATATCATCTTAAAGAAAGATAATTCAAACACTAACTCACTTTATGATGAATATCTTATCTTAGAGCTTTACGCTCCTACTGGAGTTAATAAATATGATGCTATTCATAGCTATAAAGCATTAGCCAATACTCAAGGTATTAGACTATGGCATATCAACTCAACATTAGAAGATATGTCTAATATTATTGGAGGAGTCGCTGCTAAGACTACTGAAATTAACGAAGGTGGTCACTATAGACTAGCCTACTCTAATAATGAAGTTGATAGTGAATTCGATGTCGTCCACTTTATTAGAAATAATCCTGATGAAGAATATAACACCAATTCAGCATTCACTAATGGTAATTACCTATTTAAAGAAGGTGAATCCTTTGATATGGCAACTTATGCTTCTCAATTCGTTAATGGCGCCAAACTAGATAACGAAGAGAAGTTAGGTTGGTCCTTCACTGTTGACACTATCTATAGTGATTCAACCGGTAAAGCTTCCGCTATTATCACATTAACTAGAACTGATAATACGAGAACAGAATTTAAAGAAGAAGTTAAGCTTAACGCTCAATTATCCACTCAACCTACCGAAACCACTGAATATGGTAATGTCTTAGTTAATACTAAGGATACATTCTCACTTGTTTATGGTTATGTCACTCCACCAACAGTTTATAACCAGAATTATCCTATTACTCAAACTGGAGGTATGTGCCTATTCCCAGATCAAAGTGGAAATGGTAATGGAGGTTACTTAGAATTAACTATTCTAGATAAAGAAGGTAAAGAGGTATTAATTAACTCAGTTACCGTCGTTAAGAGTCAGTTAACTAATGTAACACCTACCGCAATTGTGGGAGGAGATATTATAAGTGGTAAAGTATCCGAGACTAAAGATGAGTTACCAGATGGCTATAAAGGAATCGCCATTACATACACTGTTAATGCAAAATCAATTAAGATATTGAATGCGTCAACTGATGCTAGTAACCATTGGTCTGTCTTGCCTCTATTCAGCCTCTTAATTGAATATACAGTAAGATAATCCCAACTATACACAAAAGGTCGCTATAGAGAGCTCTAAGCGACCTTTTAATATAGGTTAATTGTTAACTACTTCTTGATGTGGAGTCTTTTGTCTTCGTTATACTTATCAATTCTGCCAAAGATAATATAGAAGAATGGGATAAGTAAGAATAAGAACCAATATAATCCAAATCCAGGGAAGTCATAATGTAGACCCATAAATCCGATTAAGCAATATGTTGCAACAATGAACACTGGGAATAAGAAGCTTGTGACTTTACGGTCTTTAATCGCAAGGAATATAGATCCGACTGATAATCCGTAAAGAATGAATGTCCATCCAAAGACCCATCCAAATAATGAACCAGTGAATACTTGAATCATTAACGCCATAGTGATGTAGGTAAGTAATCCAACACCTACGCATATAGGTTCAAGGATTGTTGTGAGTTTAGACCACTTTTGATAGTGTTTATCATCTTTATAGACAATGTCTTCATCTATATCGATGTCACCATCTTCATCAATAGTAATTCCTGCAGGTAATTCATCTTTATGGTCTTTAACTTCACCACTAGGAGTTACTTCTTTATCTTCATCAATAAGATCATCTACGCTTACGCCTAATATGTCTGCGAGTTTCTTAGTGATATAGATATCTGGTGTAGAGATATCATTTTCCCATTTAGAGACTGCTTGAGGAGATATGGTTATATTCTTAGCGATATCCTCTTGAGTGAGTCCCTTTGCTTTTCTTAATCTAGTAATTTTTTGTCCAAATGTTTCTTTCATTTTTAGTGTCTCCTTTGCTTTGACACCTAAACTATAAGAATAATTATAATACTTTCCTATGACTAGTTAGTTTATTTACTCAACCAGCAGTAGAATTTTAACAAATTTACTATATAAAGTCGCTTATTTTATTTATTTGTTTTTCTTTTTATTACGTATTTCTTTTAATAGTTCAACACCTTTTTTAGTTAAATCTTCTTCTTTAAAGGAAATGTTTTTATCCTCTAATAATCTTTCTATAGATTGCTCTATATCAAGAGTATGATATGGTTCATAAACAGACACGACATCTTTTAAAGGTAGAATTTTATAAACTTGCTGAGAAGATAGATTATAAGTATATGAGAAGCATCTATAAAAGTATCCTGCCCAATGCATAGAATCTAAATCATATTTGACTGATCCATAATTAGATGGACCATATTGATTGTCTAAATCTTTAAAGATATCCTCAATACTTTTAGTGTCATCTAGTATAGAAGCAGAATCGAATTCCTCCGCTACTTTAGATTTCATGAATCGACGCACAAAGATTTCTGAACTCATATCCAAAGACAAAACTGAACGTTCAAATAGTTCTGCTTGGATTTTACATAATCTTATTCCGTCCCTATCTAATGGTCTCATTTTGCTACCTCCTGAATTCTCTTCCCTTTATTAGCGTATTTAATACATGTTTCTCTTCATAACTTGTTTATACCATATGTCCTAAATAAGTTCGAAAGTTTATAAACTACTAAATAAATTTTCTATTATGTGCCTCCTCACTTATTCTTACCTGTGTTTTTCTAAAAATACGACAGCAAATTTAAAAAGTATCGATTGGATGCTAGAAATTTTTTTAAAAGAAACTATGAAAAAAATTAATTTATTGAAAATCTAGTCATTCTTTGTTTTAATAACGATATGGTCGTGGTCACCACTAGTATGGTGCCGACCCACACTCAAGTGTGCAGCTCCATTTCTGGAGCTCTTTTTTTCGCTTCAATTTTGCTAGACTAAAGTTTGTCTTTATATAAAAAACACTGACATCAATCAGTGTGTTCATAAACTATATAGAATAGGTAATTATTTAAATAGATCGCTTATTAGTATTGATATAGATTCGAGTAGTTCTTTGTCTTCGTTATTAAAACGATTAAATATAGGAGAATCTATATCAATAAGAG
>CACYJD010000013.1 GCA_902774655.1 uncultured Erysipelotrichaceae bacterium
AACATCTTTCATTTCCCTACCCCTACTCTCGGCAATCACTAGCCAATCCGGGTTACTTCTTAAAGAGTTTCTAATTAACTCTTCAAAAGTTCCTTCTTTGCTATTTGGATTTACCTGCCAACTTGTCAAATCGATTCGCTTATTAGTTCGAACCACATCTAGTTCCTGAACATTATCGATAACAATAACTCTGGAATAGTCAGCCAAATTCTTAAGCAAATACTTTTGAAGCTCCGTTTTGCCACAGCCCGTTGGTCCGGCGATGACAATCGACGATTTATTTTGGAGTGCATCCATGAGAATCTCGTTTGCTTTTTTACTTAGAAAGCCATCACCGACTCTGATACGAGATTCCATGGATGCAATTCGGATTGAGAACGAGATGGATTTATCATCCCCAACCCTACATAACGATTGATGAACAGCATTAATTCGATATCTTCCGATGGATATGTCTAGGATAGGAACTGTGTAGGAAAATTGTTTTTCGGAAAGATTCGCAATCTGACGGATAAAGTCAGCGACTTGATCCCTGTTCACCTGAATATCTGATAATTTTCTGCCTAAAACATTATCTTGATAGAACAAGCTCTCACCGTTATAGGAAATATCAGTTATAGACTCTTGTTCTAATAAAGGTTTTAAAAATGATTCTTTAATAAAATTTATGAGTTTAATATCATCCATTGATTAATTTACCTTCGACAATGTAGTAGTTTTTAGCCTTTTCATAGTGAAAGAAAATATTGAAGTCTGCTTTTAAGGAAACTTTTAACCCTCGACAGACATGATCTGTGCAAACTAGTCCACTATCTACATCAAAGAAGTAATAGCTAGTATCGTAGTTTGTTACATATCGACTTAAATTATTTTTAAAATAGTCGCCTAAATTCTTTACTAATTTTTCTTCATTGAAATATGGCTCAATATATTCGCCGTCTTCTCCTATTATGGTAATTGAAGACTCTATAACTCCTTTAAATACTAATTGAAATGTTCTATGTACCCCTGAATAGTTAATGCAACCAGAAGTAAAATTTAATGAGATGGAAGCAATAAGAGCGTAGAAGATAACATTAAGCATTCAGGGGACTTCCTATATTGAAATCTGGGTTAGCCGATTCACTAGTGACACAGTATTCGCCTTCGTAACAGCTAGTAAAATACGCTTTATAATTTGGAATATAATTTCTTCTAAACCTAATAGCAGAATTTGAGAAACCTAAATCATACATTTCTATCATTGCGAAGAATCTTACTTCTGGTTCAGCGGTACAATTAGGAAGATATATGTATTGAGTTTCAACATATCCTTCTTTTTCTACTAAAGACATTTCTTTTGTAACAGGATTAACATAGAAACAGGTTTTTGGTTTAATGCCTAATTCATATTCGTTAATTCTATAGACTTCTAAGTTTTCAATTATTGTAAAGAAGTTAGAACCAAATATATTTGTGTATTTCGTTTGCTCCATATTTCCAACATATGGATACAATGCAATTGAAGCTTTAGCAGTATCTAACTGTGGAAGATGCCAATAATTTCGATCAAAATGAACAACAAATTCACTTAAATCTATACGATTAAGATAATCTAATTGAATTGGTTTGGCTTCAACTAATTCCTCATTTAAGGCTATATAGTCCCATAATTCGTACCAGGTATTATCATTACCGCAATATAAATTACCGTGTTCTTTAGACTTATAATTTGTAACAGGTTCTAGACTACTTGCTTCAACCATATTAACTGAGAACAAGCCACTGATATGCGATGTATCTATTAATTCAATATCTGGTTCACTTTGATTTACTTTATAAACTCTTACCTCAAGAGAATGACCAGGAAATAATACTTGAGGATCAAACTCAATAATTGATTCAGTTGTCCAAACATCAGTTGGTGTTGAATAATCAATTGAATATATGAGTTTAGAATATTGTCGATAGTGGTTAATCAGCTCAACTCGGTCGAATTTTGTTTTAGATGAATAACCACCATGTATAACTTTTGAAGAGTTTTTACCATAACTATGACTGTTTGAGAGCATTATGTAATCAAGCCCTCTATAATTATGGCTAGTAATGTTTTGTATCATTCTATCGACTCTAGGTAAGTCTGCAGTTGTATTAGATAAAAGAAGAGGGAGCGCAAATAAACTAACAGCGGCAAATTTTTGCATTAAAGAGTGCGACAAATTTCTTTATCGCTTCACCTCTCAATCTATAATAAGTAGATCTTGAATAAGTCTTAATCCACCAATCAGGATTGCCTGGGTAGAAGAAATCATTGCTAATGAATTGTTTCGAAATAACATCAAGATCTTTAAATGTTTCTTGAACTGCATTTACGTAGAAGCGATAGTCTTCTTTTGTGAGGTTTGAATTTGGGCGGATAATCGAATTTAGTCTGCTCGCGCTATATACATAATTATCACGTATCATTTTAATCTCCTTTGCTTTTTCATAATTTGTTTGCTCAATCGTTTGAGCGTTTCTTTCAATTTTTTTCATGGTGTTTTGCCTTTCTACTTTTCTTTACCGAGAAAAACAAAAAATGCGACACGTTTTTTAAATGTCGCACTAGTAAATATTTATATTTAAATTTTTAAAAATTTTTTAATTTGATCTAACAAAAATGGGTCGCGGGCGCTACACGCTTATTACGCGCGTAACAAATAATAAAGTGAAATAACTCCAGCAAGTAAAACGAGAACTACAACTAAAGAAATAACAACTATGCGCACGATGGTGCGATCGACTTTGTTATTCTTGTTAAATTTTGGTTCGTCTTCAGGACGTTTAACCATTTCTTTTTTATCTCTTAGGCCTAGCATTACTTGCTCCTTTTCCTTTTAACTTTAACAAGGACTTTTTCCACTGTAAATTCTTTTGCGTCAATAACTTCTAACGATAAGTTTTGATAGGCAATTTTATCTCCTATCTTAGGGAAACGTTCTAAGACGTCAATAACCCAACCACCAACAGAAGTGAAATCAATATTCTCAGGTCTTTCAACATCAACTAAATTAAAGAAATCGTCAATATTCATTGAACCATCAATTTCATATAAATTACGTTTGATCTTTTTGACATCTTCTTTAACTACGTCAGTCTCATCAAAAATATCACCTACAAGTTCTTCTAAGATATCTTCCATGGTTAGCATACCGCTAATTCCACCAAACTCATCAATAACATAAGCGACGTGGTTTTTGGTTTTCTTCATTTTCTCTAAAATTTCAGAAATACCCATAGAGAATGGCACGAATTGAGGTTCAATTAACATTTCTTTAATCTCTTTTTTGCCAACTTTTTCATCCTTAAGCAACTTACGCAATAGTGTTTTGGTGGGAAGTGTTCCTTGCAGATTATCAAGTCTATCAATATAAATTGGAATACGTGAATATTTATAAATAAATTCACTGTTTAATAGTTCATCAACACCATCAGACATATCAAAGGAGAAGATATCAATTCTAGGAGTCATAATTTCGTGTGCTTCAGTATCTTTAAAGGTAACTGCACTTCTAACGAATTCACCTTGATCTTCATCAATAACGCCTTCTTCTTCAATGGTGTCAATCATCTCATTTAACTCATCGTTAGAGATAGTCTCTTCGCGTGGACCAATATTTTTTCTAAATGGGTATGACAGTAATGATCCAACCTTAGTTGAAAGCCACACAAATGGGAAGAAAATAATCTGGAACAATCTAATAGGAAGAGCAAAAAGAAGCGACAACCTATAGCTAAATGCCTTTCCAATGACCTTTGGAATGATTTCGCCAAAGATTAATAAAAGTATGAGTAAGGAAGCTGATGTGATAAACGCTCCCCACTGTGCTACAGGGTCAACTAAGAAGATTTCAGTAGCTAAAATTGTCGCCAAAGAAGTTGCGGCAATATTAACTAAGTTATTTGAGAATAAAATAGTTGTAAGCGTTGTATCAAAATCTTTTGCTAACTTATATGCAAGTTTAGCGACTTTATATTTTTTACCGCGTTTCTTTAATCGTAGCTGATTAACTGTCGCGTAAACCATTTCAGAACTACTAAAGAAACCGGACAAAATAATAAAGACAAAAATTGCAATCGAAAGAGCAACAATTTTTGGAGAATTATAAACGACTTCAAACACTCTTAAAATCATTCTTTTTCTCCTTTTAGTTTTGTTGGCTCAGCAATCTTTCCAACAAGTTCTTCAAGTACGTCTTCCATTGTTACCATACCAACAACTTTTTCGTTTTGTTTAACAATGGCAATATGAGTTTTGTTCTTTTTAAAACCTTCAAGAATATCGTCTAATTTAGTCTTAGTGGATACAAAATATGGCTTTTGAAGGAGTGACAAAACAGAGATATTTGGATTCTTCAAATATGACTCAATATAGCGTTTAACATGTAGGATCCCCACTATTTTGTCTTTATTCTCATAGCAAACAGGGATTCTTGAATAGCTGGTTTCTAAGACAATATTCTTAATATCTTCTTTGCTACAGTCTTTCAAATCTATAACAAACATCTTACTTCTTTTAGTTAAGACTTCTTTGACGGTTGTTTCAGTAAATTCAAGTGAAGCGTAAATGATATCGGACTCGTTATCTTCGATGCCACCTTCTTCTTCAATTGCTTCAACGACGTTTTCAAAATCCTCTTGAGTCATTGATGGAATATCATCAATTTTGAAGATCTTGTTAACTAATTTTGTAAGAAGAGACAATAACCAAATTAGTGGGAAAAAGATAATGCCGAAGAATGAGGCAAATCTTTCAAACTTCATCGCGATAATTTCAGGATTAGTTTTAGCAATCATTTTTGGCATCATGTCACCAATAACGTAGGTTAATAATGTCATCACGATTGTGGAAATAACTGTAATCCAGGTCTCGCTAATGAATTCAGATAACAATAAAACAAATAATATGGTCGATATAGTTGATAAGACAACGTTAACTAAGTTATGCCCTATAAGAGACATAATTAAAGTCTGATCTTCTAATTCTAATCGCTTTAAAACTCGCTTCGCTGCTTTGTTACCATCATCAGCATAAACACGCATCTTAAATTCATTTGTACAAGAGAACGCTGTCTCTGTAAGTGAAAAAAGTGCACTCAAAAATAAGAGCACTACGATTAAAACAATATATATAATCAGTCGCGTTAAACTATCGGGGTCCATTAACTATTTGTACCACCTGTCGTTTCAACGTTAGTAACTTGAGTTGGGGTTTGAGGAGCTGCTTGAGCACTTTCTTTAGCTTCGAGTTTTTTCTTCTTGTTCTCTTTAAGTGCTTTGAAGAAAGCAATTAAGTTTAAAAGCATTAATAAAAGCATGAAGAATGCAACAAATCCAGCGCAAACTAATTGTCCTCCAAAAATAACCTTTTGGAAGATATCTACATCGGCATTGCCATTCAAAATAACGAATTGAAGAATTGAATATGGATTTCCGCCATCATCAACAGGTGCGGATGGAGGTGTCCATAAAACGATATATGTAACTGTGAATAATACGAATGCTAAAGGTAATAATCCAAGGATTGAATGTACAAAAAATCTGGCTCTTTTAGCAAAAATTCCAAATAGGAACGAGAATAAGAAGAAAAGAGCGCCTAATCCTAATATTGAAAATCTGATCAAATATGGAGGAACCATAATATCTTGGAAATGTTCAAATAACTCTCCATATAAAAGATATGGGATATTCGCAAGATCTACTGTTGAAAAATCACCTAAAAGATTAGGCAATTCCAAGATAGGCACAATGAAACTATACAAATAGTAAAAAGTCATGCCCAAAACGGTGAAAATAATTGACCAAACAAGTAGACCATTAGTTCTAGGTTTCATAGTTATATCATATTATATACATAACCAAATACAAGTATTTAGTTAAGTAACTCCCTAATATCTTTCTTTCCAAGTCTTCTCCTAAAGAATATCGAAAATATCGAAGAAAACGCAGGAACATTGATTAATCCGATTAAATTAAATGTGATGAATAGCCCTAAATCTTCAATATGATGTTTGTAATCAAAATGTAAGAAGCCAATTAGAACTATGACAATCATTGCAATAACATATGCGAATCCAATTAAGAAACATGTCTCATAGATTTTATCGATAGAATATCCGAGCACCAAAGCTAACATACCAATTACTGTGAAAATTGATGTAAAGACAAATAAAGTCATATCAAAAGCATGAGTTCTTACTAAATAAAGATTCATTGGTATGATTGCGAACAATACTGCAAAAACAATAATAAGAAGTAAAGCATTGTTATTTGTGAATTTTTCTTCACCACCAGCTTCAACTCCGATGTCACCTAAACAGTCTAATAACTGATGATGAGAAAGTTCCAAAGAAAGTAATGCAATTGTAAAAATAATTACAACGAAATTCTCTGTTCCTTGAATTGTTTTAATTATATTGATAATAAGGTCAACTGAAACCTTAGAAAGCATCAAAACAACCAAGAACCTAGCGATAAATGACATTTTTGTAAGCATTTTGCCATTGCCTTTTCTTATGAAAGTAATGGTTTCAACAATCATTATTACAACACCGCCAACAAGGGCAATTCCTAAGAAAAGATTTATGATTGAATTTGCAGCATTTGCAGGTGTAATAAAAGCGTCATCTTGGAATAGATGGTTAAGGATTTCTACCAATTCATATACCGATGAGACGCTCATCGCAAGTACCCCAGTAAAACAAGGAACTAAATGACCAGTCTTCTTTAATAATTCTCCGCCAAATAATAGGAAGGCAAAAACAAGTAAAGTAAAACCGCCATCAATAAATAAAACATAGAAATGATTAGTAGCAGAAAAACTTTTTACATTAATGCAATAAACAGCTAGCATTACAAAGAATAGCAACGCTGTTATAAATCCGATTAAATAAAATACATTTGTTCTCTTACTAAACATGGTAATATTGTATGATATTTTATCCTCAAATGTATATAAAATTTGAAAATATGAGACATAAGTCTCAAAGAGTGGAGAATATAGTCTTTATTCATATTTTCGACGCAAGAATTACTCGTTCTTAGAATTAAAAATATTATCTAACTTGTAAAAGATTTTCCTATCAAGATAATTTAATAATTTGTTATATACAATAGCGAAAGTATATCGATATATAAGTCCGATTATCAATCCAACTGCAAAGACTGCAAGAATAACACCTATCGAATAAATAAATAGAAATGGAGAGCCTGCATAATTATTGTTTTTAAATAGATCAATCCATAAAAAATGCCTTATATCGCTTTGGTCATGGAGTAAATATATGGCTAGAGTTGTTGAGGCAATAAGGTTAATTGTTTTATAACTTTTCATTTGGATTTCTTTAAACGATAAGAACAATAAAATTGTACAGCATACTTGAATGAAGTTATTCATATCGATTAAGTTAAGACATCCACTTAAATATTCCGCGATTAAATTTTCATAACCTAACAATCCAACAATTGTAGACTTAATACCAAAAGTTAGAATGAATAATCCTGCTGAAACAAGAATACCTAGCCAAGGTTTCATTTTTAACTTGATTTCATAGAGTTTAATATAGGAACCAACCAAATATAGAGTGATAAACCATCCGATATTCGAAAAGCCATATCCTTCACTGAAAAATGTAGGCATAAAAGACCAGATAAATAGAAATACAATAAGAAATACCGCATGCATTGTCTTGTTCATCGCTCTAATTCCAAGATTTAAAAGTGGAGATAAAATATATAGCAATAAGTAAGTAGTCATAAACCACCAAACATCACTGCCAAACGGTAAAAATAATGACTTCAACAACGACAATGAAAATGCTTTTTGATCAACTATCCAAAATGTAACACCAATGATAGTTGAAAATGTAATCATCTCTAGAATAATACTTAGTAGTTTCTTTATTTTGAATCTATTGTTGTCTATCAAATAGTATGCCGAAATCAAAACAAAAATATTAACACCGACTTTCCCTAGTTGAGCAATAAATGAAACCCAACTTGAGTTAAAAATAGTCAAACCAGAACTTTCTAGTCCTGAAAAATCAAACCCTCCATGAACAGAAAAATGGTGAGCAATAATGAAAACAATAGCAATAATTCTAAGTATTTCGAATGCACTATTTCTTTCTGCTTGAGTAGATTTATTAATAAAAGATTTCTCAATAGACGTTTCCATATAGAGTAAGTTAATCACTTTTTTAGTAAAATCGCTACAAAAACCAAGCAATATAAACTTAATACTTATTTGATTTCATAATAAAACCCGCTTAAGCGGGAATAATATTCGATTGGTGACCCCAGAGAGAATCGAACTCTCGATTCAACCTTGAGAGGGTTGCGTCTTAGCCGCTTGACCATGGGGCCACGTAATCAATATTTAAGCAAACTAATTACAAATTAGCAATTGCTTCTTTGATTCTTGAGTCAACTTCTTCTTTTCCAAGAATTTGAATAACACTATGGAGGTTTGGTGAATTCTTAGCGCCTACAAGAGCGACACGGATGATTTCCGCTACATCTCCGACGTGTCCTAAGTATAATTCTTTATTCTGTTTATAGACTTTATTTGAATCAGCGAATTTATGTCTCATGCCTAACTCTTTTACGGTATTAAACCAAACATCGTTAGCGAGAGAATAATCATTGCTACTTGAGAAGTCTAACAATAATTCCTTAATAACGTTTTTATCAATTGTTTCATTAAATGGATAACCACCTTTAACGATTTCTTCATATTGATCACGGAAGAAGAATCTAATTTGTGGGAATACATCACTATAACAGACAAAGTCTTTTCTAGCTTTTTCACCACCACGTTCAATATTTAAAATCTTTGTAGCAAATTCTTTATTTGGTTCGAAATGTTTATATAATTCTTCATCATATTGTTTGGACCAAACAATCAAATTGTCATATAACTCTTCTGCTGTTAATTTAGCGATAATTTCTTTAGAGAAATAATTGAGTTTGCCTTGGTCAAACAAGACACCATCCAAACTCATCTTATCAAATGCAAATTTAAAGGCATCTAGAT
>CACYJD010000014.1 GCA_902774655.1 uncultured Erysipelotrichaceae bacterium
CTAATCGACCATTACCTTTAAGGTAAGTATCGATAAGCCCTTGGTTTTTATAGATAATTCCACCAGTAGGAAAATCAGGCCCTGGAATAAATTCCATGAGCTGTTCGCTGGTGCAATTTGGATGGTTGATTCTATAGATGGTTGCCGCTATTACTTCTCTAAGGTTATGAGGAGGAATATCGGTAGCCATACCAACAGCGATACCTTGAGTACCATTGGTGAGTAAGTTAGGGAATCGTGATGGTAGAACCTTTGGCTCGTATTGAGAATCATCAAAAGTTAAGACCATATCGACAGTATCTTTATCAATATCTCTAACCATTTCCTCTGCTATTTGACTTAGTCTAGCTTCAGTATAACGATAAGCAGCAGGACCATCACCGTCGATAGAACCATTATTTCCTTGGAAATCAATAAGTGAGTTATTAACTTTCCAGGATTGGCTCATTCTTACAAGTGCTTCATAGATTGATGAGTCACC
The DNA here is from genome assembly GCA_902774655.1 of uncultured Erysipelotrichaceae bacterium. Lineage (GTDB taxonomy): Bacteria > Bacillota_I > Bacilli_A > RFN20 > CAG-826 > Fiminaster. Next base: position 482 of record CACYJD010000014.1, read on the forward strand.
ATGAGGGTGATATCCACCCATAACTTCACCAACTGTATGAGCGGATTTACGGTGAGGTCTATTATAGACATTACCGGATTTATACATAGAATAAATAATTCTACGTTGAACAGGCTTTAGACCATCTCTAGCATCTGGAATCGCTCTATCTTGAATGACGTATTTAGCGTAAGTTGCGTAACGCGAACTTAAAATTTCTTCCATAGTCTCGTTATGGATGTTTTCAACGATACCATCTAAGAAATTATCAATCTGCTTCTTCGCCATTACTTATTTACCTCTTCAAGGAAACTATCAACTTCGTTGAAGTCGATGTTTTCTTCAATCCAAACCCTTCTTGGCTTTGGATCGTTACCCATTAAAAGTGTGAGTCTTTGCTCCGCTTCTAATGGATCTTCTATCGTTACTTTAAGTAACTGTCTACGTTCAGGGTCCATAGTGGATTCCCAAAGTTGGGTATCATTCATTTCTCCTAAACCTTTATATCTATTTACACGGCACGCTCCACCAAGTTTTTTCTTGGCTTCTTCTAGCCCATCATCATCCCAAGCGTATTGATAGACAATCTTATGATTAACTTCTTTAAACACTCTATATAGAGGTGGCATAGCCACGAATAATTTACCCTTAAGAATTAAAGGTCTCATATATCTATAGAAGAATGTAAGTAATAAAGTTTGAATATGCGCGCCATCGGTGTCGGCATCAGTCATAATAATGACTTTGCCGTAATGAGAATCATCAGGATTAAATGATTCGCCATAACCTGCACCAATAGTGTTGATTAATGTCGCAAATTCTTCGTTGCGAATCATTTTATCATTACTGATTGATTCAGTATTAAGCGGTTTACCTCTTAGAGGTAATATCGCTTGATGGATTCGATTACGGCCGCTTTTAGCGGTACCGCCAGCACTATCACCTTCAACAATAAATAATTCGTTGAGGTCATAATCTTTCGATTGGGCCGGAGTTAATTTATCACTAAGAATGAATTCGGTCTTAGCTTTTTTATTACTTCTAACTGCATCTTTAGCTTTTCTAGCCGCTACTCTAGCGGATTGAGCGTCGATACATTTTCTAATTAAGTTAACAGCGAACTCTTTATTTTCATTTAAATAATAAGTAAAGTTCGTGTAGATAAAGTTATTAAGGATTGCTAAAGCTTCAGGAGTGCCAAGTTTTTGTTTGGTTTGTCCTTCAAATTGAAGCTTTTCTCCTTCTGGAATTCGTAACGAGATAATAGCGGTTAATCCTTCACGGATATCACTACCATCTAGTTTAGCCTTATTTTTAATAAGACCACTTTCTTCAGCGTAGTCATTAACGGCTTTAGTTAAACCAATCTTAAAGCCAGATTCATGAGTACCACCATCACGGGTTCTTACGTTATTCGCGTAAGAATAAATGTTTTCACTATAGTCTTTTCTAGCGAATTGTAAGGCTACTTCCATTTTGATCTCACTATCTTCACCTTCAAAGTGAATGACTGGAGATAAGACTTCTTTATTTTCATTTAATGATTCTACGTATTGTTTGATACCTTCTTCATATAAGAATTCATTGCGTTTGTTGACTCTTTCGTCAATAACAACAAACTTAACTCCTTTTAGGAGGAAGGCACTTTCTTGTACGTGAGTGCTGATAGTTTCAAAGTTAAAGTTAACACTACTAAAGATTTTTGGATCTGGTTTAAATCTTACTAAAGTACCATGCTTTCTAGTGTTATCTAAAACCTCTAATGGGGTTACAAGTTTACCACCATCTTCAAATCTGAGGTGGTTAACTTTACCATCTCTATAGACTGTAACGTCACAATAAGTTGATAAAGCATTTGTAACGGATGCGCCTACGCCGTGTAGGCCTGCGCTACTCGTATATACTTTATTAGAAAACTTACCGCCTGAGTGAAGGGTTGAGAAGATTAATTGTACAGCTGGCATCCCAGTTTTCTTATGGATGTCTACTGGAATACCTCTACCTTCATCAAGAACAGACAAGGAACCATCCTTATAGATGGTAATGGTTACGAGCTTACCATAACCACTTAAAGCTTCATCGACAGCGTTATCGACAACTTCCCATACTAAATGATGTAGACCCATAACATTTGTTGAGCCTATATACATAGCAGGACGTTTTCTAACGGCGGTTAGCCCTTCGAACACGTCAATGTCATTAGCGGTGTAATTTGATTCAGCCATTTAGTCGATTTTCCCAATAATACTTTATGTATTATATCAAATTCAAATTTGATTTGTAAATTGTAATTAATATAATATTAAGCGCTATGGAAACTATACTTTGGAATATACTCGTAGGATTCGCCTCAATGCTAGTCGGATACCTATTCGGATCAATCCCTAATGGGATCTTAATCGGAAAAATCTTTTATCACAGTGACCCTCGAACAGCGGGTAGTAAAAACTCTGGAGGCACTAACGTCGCTAGACTTTACGGAAAGAAAGCTGGAATTATCACAATCATCTTAGACATGATTAAAGTTGTTATTCCTCTTATTGCCGCTTGGGCTGTTATCAAGTTCAGTGGACTTAAGGACGCTCTTCCTTTATGGGATGATGGTGTCTTTTACATTTATTTAGCCGCTCTTGGAGCATGCTTTGGTCACTGCTGGCCTCTATATGTTAAGTTCAAAGGTGGCAAGACCGTTGCCGTCTATTGTGGCTTTGCAATTGCGACCTCTTATTTCGTTACAATCTTTGGCGTGATTGCCTTCTTCACATTGTTCTTTTGGAAGAAGTATGTATCACTCGCAAGCATCGTCACAAGCATCGTTGGAGTGGTTGGTGCATGGACCTGCACAATCCTTGGAATCTTCTTCGATATGAACTGGACCATGTGGGGCTTTGGATCATGGGTTCCAATGGGTTGGGAATTCGCTTCAGTGTTGACTGTAATCGCTATTATCCTTATAATTAGACATATCCCAAATATCCAACGCTTAATGAACGGAACCGAACGAAAAGTTGGAGAGCATAAATAGTATAAAATTAGTAGATTTTTTAGTAGATTTGCTGAATGTGAATAAATAATTCCCACATCGAAAATGTCCTTAAAAACATTCGAATTTGTGGGAATTTTTAATTGACACTTTTATTTTAAGGTGGATTTGACACTTTAGAGTTCATTATACAAAAGTTTTTCAAGACTCCACTTCTACACCACCAGTATGGGTAACTAGACTCGTTCGGCTTAAAATCACGAATTTAGATTGACTAAAAAGTTCATGAAAAAAATCGACTCGATTGAGCCGATTTTTATTCGTGATTTTTAAGCCTTATTTTGAATTCCTTTTCATTGAATTCATGACTGCTCTGACTTGAGCTTCAGAGGCTTTTCTACCCATTTGGGCAAACATTGCTCTGATCATGTTTTCATTAATAGGAGGGTTCTTTTCCATTTCCTTTTTGATGAGGTATCTAGCAAGGAAGAATCCACCTACCCCACCGGCTAAAGCGACGCCGATAAGGGTGAAGATAAAGGCGACAGTGTTCATTTCGACCATCTATATTTATCTCCTTATTTAATTATGCACGACCATCGTATGCGCCTGTGTCTGTGCGGACAAGGATCTTTTCACCATTATCGATGAATAATGGGACTTTGAGTTGGTAACCAGTTTCAACAGTGGCTAACTTTGTAGCTTTGTTAACTGTGTCTCCTCTAACTGCAGGTTCGCAATCGGTGATTTGTAAAGCAACACTACTTGGTAATGTGATACCTAAGATTTCGTCTTCATAGAATAAGATATCAATTTCAGCATTGCTGACTAAGAAATTCATTTCCCATTCTAAGCGAGATTTATTAATTTCAATTTGTTCATAGGTTTCATTATCCATAAAGACGAGATTGTCACCTGCGTCATATAAGTAAAGCATTTTCTTTTTGCTAAGAATTGCTTTTTCGACATCATAACCAGAGTTACGTGCTAATTCGGTGATTGCACCTGTACGCATATTTTTTGCTTTAACCTTAGCAACCATTTTTCTCATGGCGGTCTTGTTTAATAAGATATCCATGACTAGATAAAGATTACCTTCATCAATGAAATAGTTTCCAGGTCTTAATTCTGTAACGTTCATGATTTTTCCTCCAAACGTTGTTATTATACGAGATATTATATTGATTTTCTATAATTTTAATTCTTACAAACTAATGTTTGCATTATAAATTAGATTTGATAAAATTAAATTGTGTAAAATCTAAAGGAGGATTTGAAAATGAGTATTTACGATTTTGAACTAGAAAGACCAAGCGGAGAAAAGGTTTCTCTTAGTCAATTTAAAGGAAAGGTAATGTTAATTGTTAACACTGCTACTGGATGTGGATTTACCCCACACTATAAAGAAATAGAAGAAATGTACGAGAAATGGCATGAAAAAGGTTTCGAAGTAATCGATATTCCTTGCAACCAATTCGCTGGACAAACTCCAGGAACTGATGATGAAATCCATGAGTTCTGCACTCTTCACTATAACACTCAATTTGAACAATTCAAAAAGAGCGATGTTAACGGAGAAAAAGAATTACCTTTATATAAGTTCCTTAAGGAACAACGTCCATTTGAAGGATTTGGCAAAGGTGTAAAAGCCAAAGCTTTCGGTGCGATGATGAAACTTAGAGATAAGAATTATAAGACAAATCCAGATATTAAATGGAACTTCACTAAATTCTTAGTGGATCGTGAAGGTAATGTCGTTAAAAGATATGAACCAACAGTCGCAATGAAAGATGTCATGAAGGAAGTTGAGGCGTATATCTAATGAAAGTTCAAGTTAGTTATTATTCTAGAGGTGGAAACACCAAAAGACTCGCTGAAGCTTTAGCGAGTGAGCTTAAAGTCGAAGCACTTGATATCTCTAAAGGTGTCACTGAGCCAGTCGATGTCTTATTCCTTGGTAACTCCATGTACGCTTTCACTGTGGACAAAAATGTTAAGGAATTTGTTAAAAACTTAGATCCTAACTTAGTGAAAGAAGTTGTCGTATTCTCTTGCTCTGCAAGTGATACATCCACTGTTAAGAAAGTTGCTAAGTTACTTAAAGATAAAGAAATTAAAGTAAGCGATAAGTATTTCTCTGTTCCTGGAGAGTTTTTAAAACTTAATAAAGGACGCCCCAACAAAGAAGATTGCAAAGCAATCGCTAAATTTGGAAGAGAATTTGTCGAAGGTAATTAAAAATGGATAAGAATTATAATGAAGCATTAAAACTCGATCATCAATTATGTTTTCCTCTTTATGCATGCGCTAGAAAGATAATTAATTCTTACACCCCATATTTAAAACCTCTTGATATTACTTACACTCAATACCTTGTTTTCTTAGTTCTTTTCGAAGAGAAGAAGATTTCTGTAAAAGAGCTAGGAGATAGGTTGCGTTTAGATTCAGGCACTCTTACTCCAATGCTTAAAAAGATGGAGAAAGAAAACTATGTTGAGAGAACTAGAAGTAAAAAAGATGAAAGAATTACTTTAGTAAACTTAACAAAGAAAGGTGAAGAGATGTATGATAATCTTAAAGAAATTCCTTATAAAGTAGGTTCAGGAGTTAACTTAGAAGCTAAGGACGCTACTGAGTTATATACCCTACTTTATAAATTTCTAAATGAATAAGTATGAAAAAAGAGATTAATCGAGAAAAAGAAATTATCAAAGTAGGTTCGATTGGTATCGCAACTAACGCAGTATTAATTGTCTTTAAGGCAATTATCGGTTTCCTTAGCGGCGCAGTCTCCATTGTTTTAGATGCAGTTAATAACTTAACCGATGTCTTAGGTTCAGTTATTACAATTATTGGAACTAAGATTGCTAATCGCCCTGCTGATAAAAAGCATCCATTAGGTCATGGTAGATTCGAATATATTACCTCAATGCTTGTTTCCTTTATTATCTTAGGCGCAGGCGTGACCGCGATTGTCGAATCTATTAAAAAGATCATTGAACCAAATGAAGTTAGTTTCAATATTGTCACAATCATCATAATCTCTGTGGCTGTTGTTGCTAAACTTGTCTTAGGACTATATACCCAAAAGAAAGGTCGCGCTCTTAAGAGCGAAACTCTCATTGGCTCAGGTAAAGACGCCATGTTTGATGCGATTGTTTCGAGCACAACTCTTGTCGGCATTATCATCTTTATGGCGGCTGGAATTAATATTGATGGTTATTTAGGTGCCCTTGTATCAGTCTTTATTATTAAAGCTGGTATCGAATTATTTATCAGCGCGGTCACTGATATCTTAGGTAAACGTGCAGATGCATCTATTGTTAAAGAAATGACTGACTTAGTCATTGAAAAATTCCCAGAAGTATATGGAGTGTATGATGTTTTCTTAGAAAACTATGGTCCAGATAAAATTACTGGTTCATTTCATATTGAAGTTTCAAAATTCTTAACTGCAGACGATATTGATTTATTAACTAGAAAAATCACCTCGCTAATTTATCAAAAATATCAATTTATCGTAACTGTTGGAATTTACGCAATCGACGATAAAACTCCTGAAGAAATTGAACTTAAAAATAAAATTAGTGAAATATGTTTAGGTGTTGATGGAGTTCTTCAACTTCATGGATATCGACATTTTAAAGAACAAAATGTTATCAACTTCGATATTGTTAAAGATTTCAAAATCAAAGATAACGCTAAACTGGTGCAAGATGTCAGAGCGAAACTCAATGAATTCCTCCCTCAATATAATTACATTATTGTTGTTGATACTGATGTAGCTTTAACAGAATGAGAAAGTCGCGTGCGTATGCGCGCGACTTTATTTATATAATAAATAGTTACTAGAAAAAGAAAATAAGCCAGTCGGCTTATTTCTTTTCTTTATGAACAGTTTCTTGTTTACAGAACTTGCAGTATTTCTTGATTTCAAGACGATCTGGATGTTCTTTTCTATTTTTACTAGTAATGTAGTTTTCATTACCGCAAACTGTACATTTTAGAATAATACTATTTCTTGCACCTTTTTTACTAGCCATAACATTACCTCTTTATCGCGAATTATATTATCATACTTAGAAAAACTTATCTACAAGATATTAATAAATTGCTATATAATTTATTAGACAATTATGAAGAGAAACGAAACTAAGAAAATTAAAGTAGGTAATATTTATATCGGTGGTCAAGATAAAATCTTGATTCAATCGATGTGTAATATTAAGACTTCTAGAGTCGATGAAGTCGTTAAACAAATCAACGAATGCGCTCTATATGGAGCGGATTTAATGCGTGTAAGTGTCCTTGATGAAGAAGATGCTTACGCGATTAAAGAACTAAAATCTAAGATTTCAGTTCCACTAATTGCTGATATTCATTTTGATTATCGATTAGCGTTAATCTCTATGGAGTCTGGCGTAGACGCTATTAGAATTAATCCAGGTAACATTGGAAGCGAAGAAAACATTAAGAAAGTCATTGATATGGCTAAAGAAAAGAATGTTCCTATTCGTGTTGGAGTTAATTCTGGTTCATTAGATAAATCGATTAATGACTCCACTAAAAAAGTTTCTAGTGACGAATTAGTAGAATCAGTTCGTAGAACAATAAAAATTCTTGAAGATTTAGACTTCCACAATATTGTTATTTCCTTAAAAGGAAGCGATGCAGTCGAAACAATCGAAGCTTATAGAGCGGCAAGTAAAGCTTTTGAATATCCACTTCATGTTGGTGTTACTGAAGCTGGACCTAAAGATGTTGGCTTAATTAGAAGCACCGCTGCTTTGTCTCCAATTCTACTTGATGGAATCGGTGATACAATTCGAATTTCATTATCAGACGACCCTGTTGAGGAAGTAAAAGCGTGTAAGAGATTATTAAAGGATCTTGGATTTATCAAAGATAACCCTACATTAATCTCCTGCCCAACATGTGGAAGAACCCAAGTTAATCTTATCCCATTAGCGAAACGTGTTCTTGAATATCTAGAAAAGAATAAGATTAATAAGACTGTTGCGATTATGGGTTGCATCGTTAATGGACCTGGTGAAGCTAAACGTGCCGATATCGGGTGCGCTGGTGGCATTGGTAAATGGGTAATCTTTAAAAAAGGTGAAATAATCAAACAAACAACTGATGAAAAAGTCTTTGATGAGTTAGTCGAAGAAATCAATAAGTTATAAAAATAAATCTCTACACGACTGATGTAGAGATTTTATTTATCGCGATTCTCGCGTTTATATCTTTCGACTCTTTGTCG
>CACYJD010000015.1 GCA_902774655.1 uncultured Erysipelotrichaceae bacterium
ATCATCTTAAAGGCATGTAAAAAGAATCCAAAAGAGAGATATGCTAGTGCTATTGAGATAAAAGAAGATCTAGAAAACTATATCAATAATGCTGGTAAGCCAGTAGAGAAGAAAGGAATCTTCAGTAGATTCTTTGGATTTAAATAATGAATGGAAAAATAATTTCATCTTTAAGAGGAACATATAAAGTTTATGTTGATGGTGTTGTTTACACCGTCTTTCCTAAAGGGAATTTGAAGTTTAAAAATAAACATCTAGTAGTGGGCGATCAAGTCATTTTAGATGATGAGAACTTTATGATTTTTGATGTCTTAGATCGAAAGAACGAACTCATTAGACCTAAAGCAAGTAACATTGATCAATTACTCATTGTTATGTCAGTAGTGGAACCTGATTTATCGATGGAACTTATCTATAAATTCTTGACTTACGCTAATATGAACGAGATTCCTTCAATGGTAGCTTTAACCAAGATGGATAAAGTAAAAAACCTACAAGAAGTCCACTCTTTGAGACAAAATCTTGAGAAATTAGGCATTAAAGTTTTCTATATTTCTAAGGATGAAAATAGTGAACTTAAAGATTTAAAAGATAACTTAAAAGATAAGACAACAGTTATTATGGGACAAACAGGTGTTGGTAAATCTAGTCTCATTAATTCTATAGATGAATCCTTCGCTAGAGCGATTGGTGAATATTCAACTGCTTTAGGTAGAGGAAAACACCAAACAAAAGAAGTAATCTTATTACCATATTTAAATGGATTCATTGGAGACACTCCCGGTTTCTCTTCTTTGGAACTCAATATCTACAAAGAAGATTTAGCGACCTATTTCCCTGGTTACACTGATTATTATTTAGAGTGTTATTTCTCTAATTGCCTACATCAAAATGAGAAAGAATGTAAGGTTAAAGAGAAGATTGAAGAAGGTATTTTAGCAAAATGAAGTTTACCTTAAGCTTCTAAATGAATTACCATATAAGAAAGAAAGATATAATAAATAGGATATAGATATGACACACGTAGCACCTTCATTATTAGCAGCAGATAAATCTAAATTATTAGATGAGATTTTACTTGTAGAATCTTTAGGAGCGACATACTTACATTGGGATGTAATGGATGGAGTATTTGTTCCTAATATTTCTTATCAAACTAGTGATGTAAAAGCTTACGCTCATAAGCATCATATGGTTAACGATGTTCATATCATGGTTGCTAATCCAATGGAGCAAGCAATTGCCTTTATTGAAGCGGGTGCGGACAACATCACTTTTCATTATGAAGCATGCAAAAACGATGAGGAAGTCCACTCAATTATAGATAAAATTCATTCTTTGGGTGTTAAAGCAGGGCTATCAATTAAACCTAAAACTGATGTTGAAGTGTGCTATAAATTCTTAGATAAATTAGATCTTATTTTAGTGATGTCTGTTGAGCCTGGTCTTGGTGGTCAAAAGTACATTGATAGTGCTACCGGAAAGATCGCAGCATTAAGAAAATATATTGATAATCATCATTTAAAAACACTAATTGAAGTCGATGGTGGTATTAACGCTGAAACTGGCAAGATTGCTAAAAACGCTGGTGTTGATATTTTAGTTGCAGGTTCGTATTTATTCGGCCACGAAGATATTAAAGAAAGGGTTGAATCTCTGAAATGAGTCCTTTTGGCGTAGAGACTATTATCTTACTTTCAATATTTGGGATTTTAGTCCTATTCGCCGGATTTCTTGTGGGTTTTTCCTTCAAAAACGTTAATTTTAAATATTCTATGACTAGGGATTTTCCCAGCGAGTTAATAGATAAATCTACAAAGAATGTGTTTCTTCTTAGATTGGGATTATTTCTATATGTTTTAAGTGGCTTTATCCCACTCTTTCTTTTGTTAACTAATATGTCGAGTTATGAAGGAATCTTTACATTCTCGTTGTTCGTAATTGTCATAAATGTTTTTGTAGCGTTACTAACATTATTCATATTTTTCATACCTATTTTTTATGTGAAACAACACGCTATATTATCGACAGTTTTTATGTCGGTGAGTTTACTAGCTAATGCATTAACAAGTTATTATGGTTTTTTCACATATTTCTTAAATCAAAAATACTCAGTTGCCACACCTGGTGACATCGTTTATGGCTCGGTTCTCGCCTTAATTGCTATTTTAGAAGCCATTCTTATCTTTTCACCAAAACTTAAAGATTGGGCTAAATTGCAAAATGAAGGAAAAGATAACAATGGCTGGACAAGACCCAAATTCTTCCCACTAGCTTACACTGAATGGGCGTTCATTTTACTAAATTGTTTCGGCGTAATCTTGTTTATTTTGATTCTTGTTAGAATTTAATTTTTATTATTACATTGATAGAAAAAACTTGATTTCTCTCAAAAAGTCGATATATTTTAAGCAACCTTTAATTAATTAAATTAATAAAAGGAGGTAAATTATATGGTGAAAAGAAGATTATTTGTCACATCAATGCTTAGCCTGCTCACTGTTGTGGGTGGTGTTTCTATATTAATGAATTCGAACACTGCGGATTCATTAATATCACTTGGCTCTCATGCTACAGTTCAAACACATTCAATTGAAATGACTAGAAAATCTGCCACTTCATATTCTGAGAGTACCTCTGGAACTAAATATGCCAAAGTTGGTTTAGAAACAAGTAATGGTAATCCAATTTATTTATACCAAACAGGAGAATATTTACCTGGATCTAATAATTTAGCTGCATTAGGAAATTCCAGCTACAACAATCATATAATACAGTTTTTTAGAGACAGTGATGTTTCTAAACAATTTTGTTTTCAAGGTATAAGTTCGTTAACACTTGTAACATCTCGCGATATTAGAATTAATGTTCAAACATCAATGGATGGTATTGTTTTTAATAATAGAGGTTATATTGATGCTTCTTCCAGTGGTGGCACTTTTGATGGTTTCAACTCTCGTGACCGCTTTATTAAACTTACAACTGTGATGACCTCGCAATCATCTGGTGTTGCATATCTTAATAAAGTTGTTATTGAGTATTATTGCGATAGTAGTGTTGGACATGTTTCATTCGATGATACAAAGATATATTCTGCTGAATTAATAAACAATGATTCTGAAAAAACGAATGCTTCTTTTGATTTTAGTAAAAATCCTGAAGGAACAAGTTTTTACTACTATAAGAACACTTCCGATGGCGTAACATATCAAACAGCTTTTACCTGGGATTATGATGAATATACTCACCTTCTCAGCATTCATTTTAAATCGAATGCTGGTGGCACAGGAGATAATGCCGCTTATCAAGGCTGCAGATTATTTTACTCAAATAGTATGACTACTGGTAATGGTCACAATGCATTATTAGTTGAAGACAATTCAGTTACGATATATTTATATAGTGGTACAACGTATACTACAGTATGGTCTGCACCTACAACATTTACCGCTGAGTAAAGGGGACAATTATGAACTATAAAAAACTATCCTTATTACTAACCTCAACCCTATTTATCGCAGGATGTGGCAATAATCCAGGTGTTGATCCTGAACCAGTTGATCCTGAACCAGTTGATCCAGTAAAGGATTTCCTATCCGCTAAAAACTTTATATTAACTAAACATAATTACTCTGCTCACTTAGTTAACCAATGGGAAGACGAAACCGCTCCATGGGCTGAATTTAATTTCTATAACATCGATAACAATGTTATGTACGATGATATTTATCTAGCTTCTGAAGGATGTTATGAAGGTTATATTAAACAAAAAAATCAAGGTATTGTTTCCTTTACAATGTATGGTTCTTCTTTAGGAGTAGGAGCATTTGCTACCACAAATGTTAATCTTGGTATTACTGATATTTATCAATTAACAGTAGAAGGTATGTTAAGTGGCGAATACACCTATAGTGAAGAAAAGGGAGTATATGTATCCACTGATAGATATTCTAAAGCAGTACTTGCTAACCTTGCTTTCGGTGGATATACCCAATTAGTTAGTGATTCACTCGACATCACTGCAAAATATGAAAATGATTCATTGGTATTTACCGCCGATTACGGTGTTACATATTTTGATATAGTTGAGGTAAACACAACCGCACACGTCACAGTAACAGTTTCTAATCTAGGTAAAACTAGAAACGAAGTTTTAGAAAACTACGTTGCTAATCCAGATTATACATATGTCGCTCCAACAGAATGGAGTAATGGTGCAAAAGAATGTTTTGATGAAGACTATAATGGCTATTACCCTCCATTTATTGAAGGATTATCATATTCTTGGAAATATGGTAGAGGTGTTTCCGAAGGTAATTACACCGTTAGAGTAGAAGACTATTGGGCAGGCGATTTAACCACTGATTATGCTCGTATCTTAGAAAGAGAAGGATTTACTCCGGTCACTAACCCAGCTTATGTTGAATATGTTAAAACTGTTGAAGATGAATTATTAATTCACAAATACAGTGTTAAGATGAAGTTCTACGCTCCAACAGATAAAGATTCTGATGGTATGGAATATGGTTTCTTATTCCCTAATGGTGTTTCTTCATTTAATTTCTTACACAAACAAACCACTAAGAGCGCAGTTAACACAGTTAAAGCACTAAATGAATATATTGCCAGCACTACAGCAGGAGCGTATCTACCTAAGATTACCTTAGATGATAGTATTAAAGTATCTAATTTCAAAGATGCCTCTGATGTAAGCGCAGAAGATTCACTTTACCTTAAAGGTGAATCTACACAATACTTCTATATTTATGCTGACACCAAAGCAAACGCTATTAAATTTGTCGAAGAATACGTTGCAGCCTTAAAACTTATTGGTTTAGATGGCAAATCAAATAGTTCTTTCCAAGAATATTGGATGAGTGACGATTACGATAGTACAATTCATTTTACCGATCCTTCCTACGTTAATAACTGGGAAGCTGGTAAGAGCAAGATTAGTATGTGGATTCGCATCAGTAAAACAACACTTGAAAGATGGCAAAGTGAAGTAGTGGAACTTGAATCTATTTCCGTAAGTGGTCAAACTACAACTTTCTATGTTGGCGATACATTTACCTTTGATGGTGAGGTTACCGCTCATTATTCAAACGGAACTTCTAAAGTAGTCACTCCAACTAATGTTGTCGCTCCTGATATGAATGTAGCGAGTGAACAAACTGTTTTAGTAACTTATGTCGAAGACGGAAAAACAGTTTCTACATCTTATCTTGTTGAGATTAAGACTCCAGAAACCGAATATAACATCGTAGTTCCTCTTGTTGAACACGGTTCAGTTAGAGTGAGCATGCCATCAAGCTTAAAAGCAAAAGCAGGCTCTACAGTTATCTTCTCAGTCATAGCTGATAATGGATATGAAATTGAAGAAGTATCTGTAACTTCTAATGGCCAAAAGGTCGAAGTTACCGGCCCTAATTCATCTGGAGCTTGTAGTTTTGTGATGCCTAATGGTGACGCTAATATTAGCGTTACAATTGTTCCAGAAGTTGCTAGACACACTGTTACATATGTTGTTAAAGATACAGATTCTAATGTTCTTAACTTTAACGATGTAATTGATTCAACATCCACTTTACCAACCACAGTTAAAGAAGGTAATAATTCCTTTAATATCGTTACCAGGAGTGGTTATACATTCTCATCTGCATCAGTTGGTGAAGATGCAGTAAGTGCTTCATTTGATTATGAAGTTACCTCTGATATTACAGTCATAATTATCGTCAGCGTTGACCAAGGTGGCGGTGGTGAAGGTGGAGACAAAGGTGATGTTTCACTTCTCAAAGGAACATTCACTTGTCAGATGAATTCTTCATACACTTATAAGTTTACTTTTGACGGCGAAGGTAATGGCGTATTCTCATATTTGAATAGTTTAGGAGAGGAAAAATATCCTATTAACTTTACATACACAGTTAATTCTGAAACAAAGGCTGTCTCCATTACATTAGATCCTTCTACTACCACAACAACTCTAGGAAAGTATTTATCAACTTATCAAATTGTTAATAGAACCTTAGCCTCAAGTGAGTGGGTTAATTCAACAGGTGTTATTAATAGTGATGGTTCATTCACAATTACTTTCCTTAAACTATCTGCTGGAACTTGGTCTTCACAAGAACCAAGCACATTTAAGAAAGTCAGCTAATCCCTTGTTATTTTTTGAGTTTACAAAGTAATTCACATTTGATATATTATTCTAGCGTTTTAAGAAAGTAGGTATTGTTATGTCAAGAGTTTGCCAAGTATCAGGAGTCGGACCATTAAGTGGAAACAATCGTTCACACTCAATGATCGGAACACGTCGCGTTTGGAATGCAAATTTACAAAAATATAAAGTTGTAATTGATGGCAAAGAAGTCACAGTTAAAATGACTGCAAGAGCACATCGTGCATTACTCAAAAACGCTAAATAATTAACCTGAATTGATAAAAATGCCTTCCCTAGGAAGTTTGGGAAGGCTTTTTATATATCTATATTAATATAAATAAGAATAACAATTTATTTTTAACGGTCTATAATGAGAGTAGAGGATAAAAATATGAAGAAGCAATCGACCCTTTTCCTAATTGCTCTTTTAGGAATGATACTCTCAAGTTGTGGTGAAGTTAAATATACCGCTATCAGTGAAGACGAGTTTAATAGTTACTATACTGAGGAGAAAGCCACTAAAGCCAAAGAAGATATAGAAGCTTTATCAACATTTAGTTTTATTATGGGCCAAAACGGAAACGGCTTTGAATACAATGTTAATACATTTGTTGATGTTAATTATTACTATGAATATGGAAAGTTGTATGTCGGTCCTAATCACAAAGATAATCGTGAAGGTGAATTTCTATACCTCGCTAATGAATCGAATACAGCAGACTATTATGAACACTATATCGGTGAAGAAAAAAATCATGAAACCGGAGCGGATGTTTATAAAGATTATCTAGAATCAGTAAGTGATGTCAAAGATACTATATTAAATGCATTAACTTCACCAACATATTTACTTACTCAGTATGGCTACAAAGAGGGATATAAATATTTTAAGGGCAGTGATAATTCAATTAAGGTTAGTGCTGAAGTTACACATGAGGATCAAACTCTAATTGGCTACGCAACCTATGATGCAAATACCTTATATCCAAAAAGCTTTTCAGCGCAAGTATATGAAGAAGCTATTTATACGATAACATTTAGCTTTAAGGCTAATCCAAAAATTACACATAAAACACCTCAAGATTTAGGATTCTGAAACTTAAATGAATTGCCTAGAGTTGGCAATTCATTTTATTTAATCTTGAGGTTAGGGAACCTTCTTTTGAGTTCCTCTTTAGTGATTAGATTCTCGCATCTTTCTAAGCAGGCATCATATACTTTATGATCCTTATCAAATGCGAGGAATCTTTCTTTTCCATCTTTTAGATAAAAAAGCATTGTTTTATGCTTAACTGAATATTCTTCATCAATATAGATAATATCTTTAAATCTATATTCAAAAGCAGTGTTCATCTTGACGTGAACAATTCTTTCTTTTTGAATAACAAAATATGTTCCTTTAATAGTTAAGAAACAGAATAATGCGCTTACGCCTAATAACGCAGGAGTGTAGACATAAAATGATGTATTAAGAGGAAAGAAGTTATTTCCTTGAAATGAGAAATAAAAGATTACTTCAAAAATTAAAAACATCACAAGAAAAATCATGATGATTCTAATAGGGCTAAGTCTTAGTTTTTCTTCTTTCTTTGGCATCCTCTTTATTATATCTATAAAGAAATAAATAGTCCCTTCTTTTTAAAATGTTGTCATCTTTTTTATTTTTCTCGGTAAGAATAAGTGGGAGGACTTTTTATGAAAGAAATGTTAGATTTAAACATCGAAGAAGCTAAGACTGATGACATTATTAATGATGTTTCAAACATAATTATTGAAAGTAAAGAATCAGCTTATTGAGCTATCGATATTTTATTAATTAAAAGAAATTGGCTCATTGGCAAAAGAATCAATGACGAGGTATTAAAAGTATCTAGACAAGATTCTTATGGAAACGAGTTGCTGAAAAAGTTATCAAAAGAATTAACTAAAAAATTCGGTAATGGTTTCAGCGTGCCAAATTTATACAAGTATAATAAATTTTATATTATATATAAAAACATTTTCTCGACACTGTCGATAAAATCTTTTCTTAGTTGGTCTCACTATATACTTTTATTATCTATTCAGGATGAGAAAGAGCGAAATTGGTATGAACAAGAGGCTATAAAATATGCTTGGAGTGTGCGTAATTTGCAAGATAATATCTCTAAACAGACATATTATCGTTTACTTTCAACTCAACATGGTTTAGTAGCGGACTCTATTTCAACTGAAGAAAAAATAGAAAGCCATAATAAAAATTTAGAATTTATTAAAAACCCAATGATTTTAGACTTTTTAGGTATCAAGACAAATGATACATCCATTGAGACTGTATTGGAAAAATCTATTATCAATAATTTGCAAAAATTCCTATTAGAACTAGGCAAAGGTTATACTTTTGTTGGAAGACAATATCGAATTCACACTGACTATAATGATTATTATGTCGATTTAGTTTTTTACAACAAGATTCTTAAGTGTTTTGTTTTAATTGACCTAAAAACAGGAAAGATTAACCATCAAGATGTCGGTCAAATGGATATGTATGTTAGGATGTTTGATGATTTCATTAAAGAAAAAGATGACAATCCCACTCTTGGGATAGTTCTTTGTAGTGATACAGATGAAGATATTGCGAGATATTCTATTCTTAAAGGAAATGAACAATTATTCGCTACAAAATATAAGCTATATCTACCTAGTGAAGAAGAACTAAGAGCGGAGATAGAACATCAAAAACTTCTCTACCAAATGAGTAAGGACATATGACAATATTTATCATTTTCTTTATATAAATAAAATATTTAAAAAACAACATTCGATAGTGATAATATATTTATATAAGTTAAATAGAAAATAGAGACATATGCGCCTATTTTACTATTAATATTTGAAAGGAAATATATATGAAGAAGCATCTTTATACATTATTACTTACATCTCTTTTAAGCTGCTCCTTTTTAGCAGGTTGTGGTGGTGATCAACCTACACCAACACCAGATCCTGATCCAGAACCTGTTGAACCTCCAAAAGATAAGTGGGGTATTCCTCTACTTGGAGAACCTGCATTAAGAATGCACTACAAGAGAAAAGACGTCACAACCTATAAAGATTGGTGCCTTTGGATGTGGTGTGAGAACGCCGACGGTAAAGAATATACCTTCGACTACGACGATAACTATGGCTTAGTTATGCAACTACCATTATCCCAAGTTGGAACACCATCAAACATGGGATTCATTGTCAAAAAGCTCTTCTCAGTCGTAGGTCAAGGTGTTTGGACTAAAGACTGGGGTTCTGATAGATTTGTTGACTTTGACGCTCTTGAAATGGATGAGAATCAAA
>CACYJD010000016.1 GCA_902774655.1 uncultured Erysipelotrichaceae bacterium
AATTGTTATGTATGATCAATTAGGTTGTGGCTTTTCTAAAGTTCCAGAAGGTCATAAAGAATTATGGACAGTCGAAACTTATAAAGAAGAAATTGACTGTGTTATTGAATATTTAAAAATTAAAGACTATTACTTGTTAGGACATTCCTGGGGCGGAATGCTAGCTTTAGAGTACGTTACAGGTACCCCAAAACACATGCCTAAAAAGCTAATTCTATATTCGACACTTCCATCTACAAAAATTTGGAACGATGAGCATCTTGAAATGATTAAAGATTATCCAGCTGATGAATATAATGCTTTAGTTAACGATCGAGATGGTAAAGAAGTTGATAAAGTAAAGAAGTTGATAAAGAAATACTTAAAGCAGCTACTAAACATTTCTATAACGATCACGTAGGCAAAAAGAGTGATCGTAAATATAAATTAAGAAGAAGAGTTTTCCCTAAAACAAATAAGGAAATCTATGAATATATGTGGGGCCCAAGTGAGCTATTTGGAACAGGCACACTTAAAACCTATGATGTGACCGATAAACTTAAAAATATTGGACTTCCTACGCTTATTTTGCACGGAGAGCTTGATGAATCTACTCCTAAAATGAACGAATTAATGCATAAAGAAATTAAAGGATCATCCTACTATATGCTTACAGGTTGTCACCATGGTTCCTATAACGAAAAACCAGAGGAAGTCATGGATGTTATTTCAAAATTCTTAAAGAACTAGTTTTCTAAGTTCTTCTTTTTCTTGTTCGCTAATAAATGCAGCGTCAATTGAATTAAGCGCGATAGTTTTCATTTCATCTTCAGTGACGCCAATCTTTTCTAATAACTCAAATTCTTTTCTAAGTGTTGTATCACTAACAGTCATATCGTCAGTGTTGATTGTGACTTTTATGCCTTTTTCTAAATAATACTTGATTGGTAAATCTTCAGCAGACTTTACTGCTTTAGTATCTAAGTTTGAAGTAGGGCAGAGTTCTAATGGAATTTGTTTTTCCACCAGGAAGTCCACTAATTTTGGGTTTTCGATTGCTCTAACGCCATGTCCAATACGATTTGGATTATAAACTAAGCCACTTTCAATGGACTCTGGCCCGAGAGCCTCGCCCATATGGATTGTAAATGGGATTTTATATTTATTTATAAGTGCAAATTCTTCTTTAAAGTTTTCGTTAGTGAATAGGGCTTCTGCTCCTGCTAAATCCATCGCGACCACTCCATGGCCGAGACGCTCCTTAGCAACTTCAATTGTTTCGAGGTTTGCTTTATGCGTATTATCGCCTCTCATCATGCATAGAATTAAATTTGATTTTAGACCAAACATGATTTCAGCATCCTGAGTAGCTTCACATAAAATATGAACTACTTCGTTTTGAGATAGCCCTTTTTGAGTGCTTAGTTGAGGTGCCATACGTACTTCTACATATTTAAGACCATCTTCCGCTAATCTACGAATTAAATCGCAGTAACATGTTTTTAAACCATATTCGGTTTGTAGGACATAGTTTGGAATATCAAAACGTTTTAAATACTCATTTAGTGAGTCACAATCTTTAGGGACAGCAAGAAAAGACTTGAGTTCTTGTGGGTTTTTTGTGGGTAATTCGATATTTTCTTCATTAGCAACTTTAATAATTGCTTCAGGTGATAAAGACCCATCTAAATGTAGGTGTAAATCAATAATTGCGTATCTATTAATGTTTTCCATAACTGCATCAATTATATAAAAACTAGCAATTTTAATCATTAATTATCATATAACTAGACATTTAGTTTTAAAAAACTATAATACATTTTTGAATGGAGGAAAGCTTATGAACGCAATTAAAAAAGAACACTTAGATGAACTATTAAAAGTCTATAAAGAAGATAGAGCTTCTACTATTGCACGCCATGCAGTTAGTAATACAGATATCGCTTCTGCAGCATTTAGTAGAGATACATCTAAAGAAATGGATTTTAACTTTAGTGTAGATGTTAAAACCATGTCTGTTACAAACCAAAAGGCAAGCGGTAGATGCTGGATCTTTGCAGCTACTAACGTACTTAGAGAAATGATTGCTAAGGAATGCAACATGAAAGAATTCGAATTATCCCAAAGCTTTGTTGCTTTCTACGATAAACTCGAAAAATTAAACTACACCCTCGAAGCACTTATCGAACTTATTGATGTTGATTATGATGATAGAACCTTACAATTCTTAGTCCAAAACGGAATTGGTGATGGTGGTCAATGGGATATGTTTGTTAATGTTGTTAAAAAATATGGTGTTTGCCCAAAGAACGCCTATATTGAAACATTTACAAGTTCCAACACTCGTTATATCAACCAATTAGTTAATGCTGAATTACGTAGATTCGCTAGTGAATCACGCCAAGTCTTAAAAGAAAAAGGATTAGAAGCAGTTAGAGAACTCAAGGAATCTTATGTTGATAGATTCTATAGAGCGTTAGTTAGCTGCTACGGCTTACCACCAGAGCAATTCGATTTTGAATATGTCGATAAGGATGACAAATATCATTTAGAAAAAGGATTCACTCCTAAATCATTCTTTGACAAGTTCGTTGGTAGCAAGATTGATGAATACGTTTCAATCATTAACGCTCCAACAAAATCTAAACCATTTGGAAAATCCTACACTGTTAAATATTTAGGTAACGTTGCTGGTGGAAAACCAGTCACTCACTTAAATGTTGAAATGAGTAGATTAAAAGAATTAGTCATTGCCCAACTTAAAGATAATCAAATCGTTTGGTTTGGTAGTGATGTCTCCTTCTATAGAGACTCAAATTTAGGTGTTTGGGATAATAATTCATTTGATTTTAAATCTTTACTCGATTTAGATGTTAAAATGGATAAAGGTGAAGCATTAGACTTTAGATGCTCACAAATGAACCACGCCATGTGTATTACCGGCGTTAACCTCGTTGATGGAGTTCCTACAAAATGGAAAATCGAAAACTCCTGGGGTGAAACTGGTAGAAAAGGTTTCTACATGATGAGCGCTTCATTCTTTGATTTATATACCTTCCAAGCAGTTGTTAATAAGAAATATTTAACAGCAGAAGAATTAAAGGCATATGAAGCGAAACCAATTGAACTCAAACCATGGGATCCAATGGGTTCATTAGCAGACTAATTGAAAGGATTATTTATGCACAAATTAGTATTAATCAGACACGGTGAATCAGAATGGAATAAGTTAAACTTATTTACAGGATGGACCGACGTTGAATTATCAGAAAAAGGTGTCGCAGAAGCTCACCGCGCTGGTAAAACTCTCAAAAAAGAAGGATATGACTTTGATTTAGTCTACACTTCATTACTTAAAAGAGCTATTCACACAATGAATAATGTCTTATTCGAACTTGATAGAGAATGGCTTCCAGTTATCAAATCCTGGAGACTTAACGAAAGACATTATGGTGCTTTACAAGGATTAAATAAATCCGAAACAGCTGAAAAGTATGGTGAAGAACAAGTTAAGATTTGGAGAAGAAGCTATGATGTTTGCCCTCCAGCACTTGAAGAAGATGATCCAAGAAACCCAGCTAACCAAGCACAATTCAGAGATGTTCCAAAAGCAGATTTACCATTAAATGAATCACTTGCTTTAACAGTTAAAAGAGCTGTTCCATTCTTTGAAGAAGTTATCAAGCCAGAAATGGAAAAAGGAAAACGTTGCTTAATCGTTGCCCACGGTAACTCATTAAGAGCTCTCGTTAAATACTTTGATAACTTAAGCGAAGACGAAATCATTGGTGTTAATATCCCAACAGGTGTCCCACTAGTTTATGAATTTGATGACAACATGAAAGCAATCAACCATTACTATTTAATGGATGAAGCTGAACTCAAGGCTCAAATGGACGCTGTTGCAAACCAAGGCAAAGCAAAATAATTCAAGCCAATTAATACTTAAAAGAGATGGCCAAGTGGTCATCTCTTTTTCTTATAATCGTTGCTCAGTTTTATATACATTTAGTTGAGTATCTATGTCTAATTCTCTAAATTGTGACATGTATAGATTGAAGTATTTGCCACGTTTCGCCATCAATTCTTTGTGGCTTCCGTCTTCAACAATTTGGCCATTTTCCATCATAATAATTCGATCACTATTAACGATAGTGCTTAAGCGGTGGGCAATGATAATACTTGTTCTTTCGTTAAGCATATTTTCAATAGCACCTTGTAATGCATATTCGGTTTTACTATCGATAGAGGATGTTGCTTCATCTAAAATGAGAATCTTAGGGTCACGTAATATAGCTCTAGCGAATGAAATTAATTGTTTTTGGCCTAAAGAAAGTTGATTACCGCCGTCGATTAACTTAGTGTCATAACCATTTTCTTGTGACGCAATAAAGTCATGAATTCCAACCATTTTAGCGGCTTTAATCATTTCTTCGTCGGTGGCATCTTCTTTGCCATATTTGATATTGTCTTTATATGTTCCACTAAAAACGAATGGGTTCTGTTGGACGTATGAAATTGAACTTCTAATATTACCAACTGATATATCTTTATAGTTAATACCATCTAAAAGGATTTCTCCTGATTGTGGTTCATAGAAACGGCACAATAAATTAACAGTGGTGGTCTTTCCACTTCCGGTTTCACCAACAATGGCTATTCTAGTACCCTTCTCAATCTTTAGGTTTAAGTCTTTAATTACAGGCACATCTTTGGTGTATTCGAAGTTAATGTTTTTAAACTCTATATTTCCCTCTAAATTTATGTAATTTTGTCTCATTGGGGCGAGAACCGAGCCGTATTTGCTAATAACTCCCTCATTATCTACTAGGTCTGGTTTGGCATCAATTAACTCCATAATTTTCTCTGCGCTTGTTTGGTTTGAAACAAACTCAGTATATAGTTCTGAGAAGTCTGCGATTTGTCTATAAATATGGGAAACGCTGGAAGTAAATAAGATTAATAAAGCACTATCAATTATGATTGTTGCAGCATCGTTATTGATATTTGGATAACTAAATAGAATTAATAAAGCAATTGTTAACGAGGAAACGATATCAACAAATGGAGTAAAGATAATTCCAAGAGTAATTGCTTTTCTTCTTTTCTTTCTAATATCTTCAATAATATCTGTTGCTTCAGAATAAACTTTATCTTCAATTGAAAGGGTTTTAATAGTGGAGACACCATTAATACATTCGCTTAACCATCTGACGTAATTAGAATATGCGTTTCTAGCAATTCTATGTAGTTTAAGCATGAAGTGCTGGAAGATAGGCGCAAGTATAGCAATAACAGGTGATAAAGCTAGAACAAGCAGTGTTAATTGCCATGATGCACTAAACATTGTTACTAATAAGAATAAAATCTCAAATATTGTCCAGAAGAATCTCATTACACCCCAAGACAAAACTTCGCTTAAAGCTGTAGTGTCGTTTTCCATTCTTGCCAAAATCCATCCTGTAGGAGTCTTATCGAAGTAAGAAAAGCTAAGTTCCTGCACTTTTTTGAAAGATTCCAGTCTTAAAACGTTTGTGATTTTTAGAGCTAACATATCAACTGTATAAAAGGTTAAGAAAATAGCGGCCGCTCTAAAAATCATGGTTACTGTAGCAAATATTGCAAATTGTAAGAATGTGAAATCCGCCTTTAATCCAAATAAGAAATTCAATTCTACATTTACATCCCATATAGATCCAATAACTACACCATTATCAACAGCAGAGAGAATTGCTCGGTTCATTTGTGGTGTTAATGAAGCATCGTAATAGGATGTCAAAATCATTCCTATTGCGCCAAGTAGGAGTAGTGGCCAACTTCTTAAAGCATATTTAAAGACCTTAATGAATGGTTTTATCGTTAAGTGCTTAATTTCACTTTGTTCTTCTTTAAAAACAGCCATATAACCTCCTATTCTACCCTTGTTTGCATATCGTAAATTTGTTTATAAAAACCATTATTTTTGATTAGTTCATCATGGTTACCTATTTCCATTATTCTTCCTTTATCTAAAACAACAATTTTATCTGCATCTTTTGCAGTCATAACTTTATGTGTAATTATGATTGTAGTGGACTTCCTACCCCTATTTTGGAGTTCTGTACGTATTCTTAAGTCAGTTTCTGCGTCGACTGCAGAGAGTGAATCATCAAAGATTAAAATAGGTGAATCTTTTAAGATAGTTCTCGCCATTGCTAGACGTTGTTTTTGACCTCCAGATAGAGTGGTTCCTCTCTCACCGATCACAGTGTCATATCCATCTTTAAAAGTAGCAACTGTTTTATCTAAGTCCGCGATTTTTATTGCTTCCTCGATTGAAGCCATATCAGCATGTTCATCGGCAATTGTCATGTTTTGATAGATTGTTCTAGAGAATAAGAAAGGTTCTTGTAAAACAAGTGAAACATTCTTTCTAACACATTTTTTAGAGATATCTTTTAATTCAACACCATCAACTTTGATTGATCCTGAATTATAGTCATAAAGTCTACTTAATAAATAAACTAAAGTGGATTTACCGCTTCCTGTTCTACCCATCAAAGCAACCGTTTCGCCTGCTTTTATATTTAAATTAAGGTTGTCTAGGCAGGTAGAACCACCATCAGGATATCTAAAACACGTATCTTTAAATTCTATATTTCCTTTAATTTCAGGTTCTTCTCCTGAATCAATATCTTCAAGAGGTTCATCAAGTAAGTTTTTCATTCTATCAATAGCGACAGCGGCTTTCGCAAAGCTTGCAAGTGTTTGTACACTATCTCTAATAGGCCAAATGACGTTAGCGGTGAATGAGAATGCTACGACTAAAGTACCGGTGGAAATCTCCCCCTTAAATGCTAAATAAGCACTAAATAGAGTAGTGAAGATAATCTCACCAAAAACTAGAATATCTGAACTTGAATAAAAGAAGGCGGAAAGTCTATTCCAACGCTTAGTAATATTGTAATAATCATCAAGTTCTCGGCTGAATTGATTAATTTCATAGTTTTCATTGTTATATGCTTTAACCACTCTAATGGAGTTAATATTCTCTTCAATTCGTCCAATAACTACTGCTTCTGCATCGTCACTTTGCCTATATAGTTTTGATTCTTTCTTGAGTAACACGATTGAGTAAATTACTAATACAGGGATTACTGCAATTGAACATAATGCAATCTTCCAAGAAATGGTTATCAATATTGTGAAAGATGTGATTAACATGAATAACGTATTTGCTAATCCCATAAATTGTCTACCAATAAAGTTTCTTAATGTAGATTCATCTTTCATGCATGTTTGGAGAATATCTCCGTTAGTGTGCATCTTTATATATGAATAAGGTAGACGCTCGATATGGTAGAAAAGAGTGAGTCTAATCTTTGATGAAATTGAGGTCATGATATAACTTCTAATGAAACCTCGAATGATGAATGAAGCTGCTAGAATAATCCCAAATACTAGAATACCTATTGCTAAAATCCATTTATTGGTCATTATGAAGTCTGCTCCGCCAAGCATAGCGACAAGTAGATTTCCAACCGGTCCAAGTAATTCAGGTTGATATATATCTTCGATTCCATTCGTGGATGTAAAACAGTCCACAACAATCTTGGACATATATGTTGAGAATAACTGCATTATTACTGAGAAAAGTAAAAGGATAAGCACAAAAATGTACTTTCTTTTGTACCCTTTTAGGAGATTCATAATAAAATCCCAATACTTCTTCATAACAAAAATTCTATCAATTATATTGTTTATATCAAGAATATAACTTATGTTATAATGCACTAGGAGATTATTTAGTATGGATAAAGCACTTTATGATAGAATAATTAAGTTTAGAGACGATAGGGATTGGAAACAATTTCATACAGGAGAAAATTTGGCTAAATCAATTTGTATTGAAGCAGCCGAACTTCTTGAAGTTTTTCAATGGGATCACAAAGAGAAATCCGTTGATAAAGTAAAAGAAGAACTCGCAGACGTATTGCTTTATTCCACTCTTTTAGCGGATATATATCATTTAGATTTAGACGAAATTATGCTTCAAAAATTAGAAGCTAATGAAAAGAAATATCCAGCTGATAAAGTAAAAGGATCTTCTAAGAAATATAACGAATATAAATGAAATCATTTGAAGAAATAAAAAATATCGAAGGTGTTCAACAAATAGAGAAAACTGAACTCTATGAATCTTTTGTTTTTGTTGAAAAGGGTAAGCCTTTTCTATATAAGCATTTCTTCGATAAACAAGTTATGGGCGAAGAATTATATAGATACAAAAAATTAAAGAAAATTAATGTCTATGTTCCTAGATTATTTAAGGTATTCAAGAAAGATCTCGTTTTAGTGTATCAATATATTTCAGGCGAGAATATGGCCGTTATTTTGTCAAAAGAAGATATTTCAGAGAAAGTTTTTGAGGAGTTATTTACTCAATATAGATTCTGTAGACAATGGAAATTAGATATTAATTATTTACCTGAAAATTTCGTTTTTGACGGCAAGACTTTATATTACACATCCCTCGATTTATTTAACCATGATGAATCAATTTCATTAGATAACTATGGGATTGATTATTGGTTTCCCACAATTAAAGCAAAGGAGCACCTAGAGAAGTTAGGGCTTTCTATTGATAAAGGAAGAATTCTTAAACCTGCTGAAGCCAAGAAAAAAATAGTGCTAACTTCTGTTCTATATTGGTAAACTATATTCAATGAAAAACGAATCTTTATTATTTGCTATTACTAGCAGCACTAAGCTTGCTAAGAAAATCTCAGAAGAATCAGGAATTCCTCTAGGCGATGTGGAACTTAACTATTTTGCCGA
>CACYJD010000017.1 GCA_902774655.1 uncultured Erysipelotrichaceae bacterium
CCATCATAATCAACATCAAGATATCCATCTAAGTCTAAATCGAGTGGACCTCCAACTGAGGTATATCCATCGTTATCACTTGAAGGATTTAATAGAAGCGTAGATAAGGTATCGCTACTAAATGTCATTCTAACAGCATTACTGAGTTGGTTAGATGTATCAAGCATTACGCTTTTTAAATAAATAGCGTAAGGATTGATTAATTCTTCACCCTTATCATTAACTCCTTTGAAGACAAATGAGAGCTTAGTGTATGCTGCGATTTCCGATGTTGCATCTCTATTCTCTTTCGCCATTGGATTTTTTCTAAGTCTAAAAGTATTATCATCATCCCAAGAACCAGTTGTGACAGGGAAAAGAACATTACTTGCGAATCCTTGACGATCAAGGACATAAGTAATGGCTTCGTTTGTTAGTTCGTTATAAGCCCAATATATATCAGATTCATTGGGGTCTTGGTATAAACCATAGTATTCTGGGTGAATAATAGGAATCCAAGTTCTTAGGCCCATTTTCAAGCTGTGTTCATTACGCACAGATGTACCAGTAAGGCTAGCGCCCGCGCGTAAGACATATTGGTACCAAGCGACGGTACCAGTTATTGAAGCTACACTTGAAATGGAAACTATGGAAAATAAAGAAGCTAACAAGATTCTTTCAATTCTATTTGCCTGTTTCTTTTGCATTGATGTTTACTTCTAACTTAATTGAACCACCTTTAGGTACTGGTCCATTAGCGTTACTATCTTCACCATCAAGCCAACATAATAGTGTGTATCTTGTGACTTTTCCAACACTAAAAGAAGGAACTTTGTCACTCATAATTGTAGATTCGTTTTTAAATGGAACTGCTCTACGCATATAATCTGGATCTTCTGGATCATAGGAAACGATTTCTTCGTAGATTGGATTTCCTTCATCATCATAATTGATAGCTGCGCCAGTACGAATGTATTTGGCGTAAACTTCATAATCATGTTCCGAGGAGTTGCCATCATTTGTGTAGAGTCTTACTCTAAGTAAGTCATCGTAACCATATGTAACGTTATTTGGACGTTGATTGTCTGTGATAGAAATTGAGAAGTCATAACTGGCAGGTACAGTTCCGACGTTTTTGACAAAGAAAGTTTGCTTAAAATAATAGATAGTGCTAGGTTCTTCTCCATCTTGACCGATTGAACCGTTATCAAGATAAGAAGTCTTTGGATTATCTATTTCTTCGTGCTTTAATAGCTGATTATTTTCATTAAGCTGGAAACTTGGAAGATCACCAACTCTAATAAGAGTGGTGGTGTCGTTTGCAAAATCTCCACTAGCGGACATCGCAAGTTTAACGTCACTTGTATAAAGTTTGACAGTAAAACTACCTACAAGGTTGCCTAAAAAGGAAACGATAATAAGTGCTGTAGCGATAGCCGAGCTTAAGGTTGTAATAATCAAAGCTATCTTTTTATGTTTCTTTCTTTTGACTAACTTTGAACTATACATAACCAAATAACTTCTGAGCTAATGCATAAAATTAATTAAAACGCAGTGCTCTAAAGTGATTAAAATGATTGTCCCATTGTATCTATCTAGCAAAAGCCAGCTGCCTATCATCCATTCACTAACTTCTGAATAAATACTTTTGGCAGCTGGCTATCTTATTATATAAGACCCTATAGTTTTGCGTAATTGGATCACTCCAATCTTGCTTTTGACACTTATAAGATACTTAAACACAAAATAAATTGCAACAAGAATTTTTAAAAATACGACAAAATCGGTCATTTACTTTAGTAAATACGCGCGTACGCATGTATATTGAGTGATAGAAAAGTATGAAAAAACGCACATCGTGTGTGCGTTATATTCTTATTTCTTTCAATTATTCTTTCTTGTCTTCATTAGCAAGATCGTTCATGAGTTCCTTACGGAGAGCTTCTTTTTGCTCTGCGGTAAGATCACTAACTGCTTTCTTCTTTTCACCTGTGGAACGAATGAATCTTACTAAAATGAATATATTTAGACCTAATAAGGCAACTAACGGAAGGACAATGACCAACAAGAATACTGTAGGATTATCTTGGAAGAATCCAATAAATGTTGTAGGATCAATCGCAGTTTGTGCTGCTGGTTGAGTAGCGAGCATTAGAATTGATACAACAAATAAAAATACTGTTACAGCAACATCTAATCCCAATAGAACGTATCTTAAAACTTTTTTATTCATAATATGCTTTATATATTATAAATATTAAATTACAAAAATAGCAACAATACTTTTATTTACAAAGTAAAAAAATAAAAAAGGTTGCCGAGTAACGGCAACCTTTGAAAAATGATTTAATTACTAATTATGCACCCTTAGCAACTTTTCTCATTGTGAATTGGAGATTTGCTGTAAATGCAGAAGCTAAATCTTTTGCTTCGTTAACACAATCTGGATCAAGACCTTCAAACCAAGTAGTAATTGAGACTTGTAAACCACCTTCGGTTAATGCACCAAGGTATTGGGTTAAATTGGTGACGTCTGTTCTTGTTTCGACTTTACCAGCTGCATCGGATGGAATGTTTGTACCTGTTCCGGCAACACCTTCGCCTTTAATGACATCAGCAGTGGCTTCTTGACCACTAGCAAGATATTGTTCGAGTGTTTGAGCAGCTTTTTGGTCTGCTGTTAAATCATCATAACTTGATTTAGCTTCAGCGACATTTTTAACAGCGTTTGCTGCTAATGATGTATATGGAGCCCAAACAAGTGATTCACTGGTTGTTTCCATACTGATTCTTAAAGCATTGACGATTGAACCTGTTTGACCAGCTAATACTGATGATGATTTTGAATCAAAGATTAATGCTTGTTCATAGTCATTGTCTTCTCTGCTTGTAGCAAATGTCATTGTGAATCTTGTAGCAAAATAGACATTTTGTCCATTATATTTCTTTGTATCTGCAGTACCAATAGTTTTTTGTGCGTATCCAACTACTGAGCCAGTTTCACTTAAGATACTGCCATATAAATTACCACCAACATCATAGGAAGCATCTCTTAATTGAGAATGTTGAACTGACCATGTTGTAGCATCGGTGATAGTGCCGGTTGGGGTTTGTGTGACTGTTGTATTTGCAACATTAGTAACTTCTGTAACAATTAAACCTTGTTCTGGGTTAACAGCGGTAACGCCTGTGAAGCCGACGGATTTAATTCTGTTTGCAGTAAACCATGCAACGGTACCTGTGACTGCAGCAGCGGAAGATAATGCTAATAAAGCAGCTGCTGGAAGAATAATTCTAGATTTTTTCATTTTTAATTTTTCCTTTTCTTTTTCAAAAAAATAAACAAACGTATATGTATATGATATTCGTTTTTTTGGATGATAGGTTGTTAGCCAAGCTGGTAAGCGATGGGACTTCTACTTATCCTTTTTGACTACACTAAAATTATAGATACTATTAATTTAAATGTAAATAGTAAATTTTAATATATCTATATATTAGGTTCGCGCGTGTACGCGACCTATTAATAATATATATAAAAAGGATGAGACTAGTTTAATAATCTCATCCAAATTTTTAGCACTAATTACTATGGTTGGATAGTAAGCACATCTCCATCAGCAATTGTGGTTTCGTTGATAGTAACTGTGTAGTTAGTAGTACCACTAGAGCCTGTATATGTTTCAAGAACATCTACAACATGAATCACGATCTTAACATTGGTTGTTACTGTGATGTTATATGTATCAGTATCAGAATCATATTCTGTTTCGATAGTGCATGTTCCAGTTCCTAAAATTTCATAATAGAAGTGTACAAGTGTTTGTTCACCACCATCAATAATTGCAGGAGCTTCATATTCAAGAACATCTGTAGCTAATACCTCTGGATCAAGCGCCTGTTCTTCTCCGGCAACACCATCAACAGTTTCTGTTAAGAAGACATTTTTAACAACATTTTCTTGCTCACTGTCATAAGTAATAGTAGTTACTTTATCTAAAACTGTTGTTGAAGTACCACTTGAAACAGCAATTAAATCATCGCTTCCTACTTTGACTGTTACTTCATTAGATATGAATGGTGCGGTTAAAGTAATGCCTTGAGGTGGACCACAAGTAAGTGTCTTATTTGTTCCATTATATGAGAATGTTGTGTTGCCATTTGTAGAAACAGGAATAGTGATGTTTGCAACAGTTCCTCCAGTAACAGTTGCTAAATTAGCTGGAATAACCGCAACAAAATCAATGCCTTTAACAAAGTAATATGTATCTGTTACAGTAGTAATTTTTTCGGTATATGTTGTGATGTTCTTTGTCTTAACACCAGCACCAATATCTAGATAAATGAGATATGCGCCTAGTTTGCCACTTACAGATCCAAGAGCGTATTCACCTTTATTTGCAGGAATTTCATAGTAGTACAATGCATTAGTAACCATTGTTGGATTAGTTACCCAGCTCATATCAAACAATACTTCACTGCTATCATATGTTCCGTCGTCAGTGTTAAGTGATCCGTCGGTATATTCGTAAATATACCTATAAACTTTTCTATTTGCGCCAGTATTTTTGTAGATTTTAGATATTTCTTTAATATTAGAAATATTATTATTATCATCACGAATAATATTATGAAGTGAGAAGAATGTATTGTTGTTAGGGAAATAAGAACCAGCAAAGAAATTGATGATACCATGATTCTTTAGGTTAAAGTCAATTGCATCACGTGGTAACTCATATTGGGACAAGTTCTCACCATTGATAGATGCATATGGAACAGTAATCTTATTGCTTGGAGAAATACTAGCATTCATAAAGTGGAGACCATAGACATTGCTTGATCCGTTAAGTAATTTATGAAGTTGTCTTCTTGAAGAACTATATTTCTCTAAGCCTAAATTTTTAACAGAGGTTCTAGATGAACCAAAAGTACCAGTTAGATTACTGTTAATTGTTTTATTACTTTTGTTATATTCATCTTGGATAATAGCATATTCTCCTGTTGAAGAATTTACTGTTACAACATTGGTTTTATCAGACACATAAGAATCGCCATTATTTGCATTACTTAAGTTTGACATGGCATATTGAGATACACGAATATCACCAGGTTGCGAAGTGTAATTAGAACCAGAAATAACATAGCCAGTATTTTTGCTTGCAACATTAGTATTATAGGTACCTAATCCATTACCATTTGCATCAACATTTTCTTCATATGATAGTGGGAAATATGTTGGATTAGTTGTGAAAGTTTTTTGCGATGTTGAACTTGAACGTTGAGATAAATAAACACCAAAATCAGATGCGGTTGGGATTGGAACTTGCGTACGAGTGACAATGCTTGCGTTATTTCTAGCAGTACTTTGTGTCGCATTTCTAGAATATCCCCACGAATCATTAGCTGAGTCATATTTTGCATAATAGTAGTAACCACTATATTTAGAAGAGCTACCAAGATATGTATTGTTTCCGTTGGTTTGATATGTGTATGCGGAATTTGTATCACTATAAGCCTGTAAAGGCCAATCTGGATCACAGTAACCTAATGTGTAGTTAGAATATCCTTCAGGATAATAGTTGTTGCCACTTTGAATCCATTTTGTAGCTTCATTAATATTTGTAGTGTTGTAAACACGAGCGTAAACGTTGCCACTTTGTACTCCGCCCCATCTAAAGTAGTTGTTCCCACTATGGAAATAATATTTGACACTTGAATCAATAACTTTTAGTTGTGTCCAAGATGCATTCTTATAGGCCAAATAATATGTTGTCGTACTTATAGTATTTGAAATCAATAGACCCCCAGCATTATTAATTGACACATTCCATGTAGTTGCATTACTGGAGTAGCTTGTTGTTGTTAATGTACCGGAGTCATTACGCAAATAGTTTGAGCCATTATAGAATTTTCCATTGTTATATGTCCAAAGTGTCGCTTGAGCAGCGGTACCATTTGAAAGTGAACTATTGTTATACCTAAGGTAATTTGTGCCTTCATGAATATAAACCGTCATGCCGTTCGTAGGTACAGTTGTTAAGTCAGTGAAATCAATTCGAGTTTGATTATAGTTAAGAGATTTATCACCATATAAATACATATAATCATCGTATGAGGTGCCTCTATCATAGAATGAGAATTTAGAGACTGTTCGACTCGAACTATCAGTTTCACTATTGCCTTTGATTGTATAAGTAGAGCCTCCCATACTAAGTTCATAGGTTGCTTTTACGTCAGACGATGTGTCGTGCACCCCATTGATATATGTTTCAGATGTGTTGTAGGTAAATGAAGTTGCTGCTGTTTTTAACCCCAGCAATCTTGTATACATGTTTCTCATAGCGATAGATGCACCAAATTCATCGCCTGAACCAGATTGAACATCATTTGTAACTGTTGGTGTTTGAGCTTCTACATCTTTGTTTAGCATTGTTGCTTTATAGATAGGTTTTGCATACCCAACTAAGCCATTTTCAGATAATTCCTCTGATATACCAACAAGTTTTTTGTTTCCATTTGTTGAAATCTTGGAATCTTTAACCGCCACACCGTTAATAGGACCATTCATATATCCAGCAACTAATCCAATAAGCGAATTTGTAGAAACTGTTTTTGCTGTGAAGTTATCTAACCCAAAGTTTCTAATACTTATTGCACTTGTTGAGTATGTGTATGTTTTAGAACCACTTGTAATTGATTGATCGGTATTTCCTAAAGTTCCAACAACACCAAACATACCAACAATATTTACATTTGTGATTGTTCCAGAGTTACGAATGACTGTAGGGACTTTATTAAAATCAGCGTAATTATTAGTAGTTGTTAAATTTAAGATTTGTTTATTATTACCATTGAAGTTACCAACAAATGGATATAGTTGAGTGCCAATTGGTGGAATAAACCAACCAGTCATATTTAAACTTTCAATAGATGGGTCTAACTCGAAATAGTATTGGTGATCAATGATATGATCTGCACCAACAGCGCCTGTAGTGTTATTTTTGTCGTCTTTATTGAAATAACCTAGATATTGTAGCCAAGCAAGATTATATAGTTGGCGTGGAGTTTTAATACCAAAAGCAGTCTCTGGAGTTAGACCGTCACCATAAGCAAAATATGCACCATCAGAGAATCCAATTAGATTATCTTCTGGTGAAACACTATTGTATGTAGAAAACCATGCAACTGTAGATAAAACAGTAGCAATAAATGTAGTGCTTGTAAGAGATATTAATAAAGCCAGGAGACCTTTTCTTTTCATACTAGATTATCATCTCCCAGTCGCAATAAAAACCAACGCGATCTTCTAAAATTTCGTCACCTAAAAAGGTGTTATAAATATATTCGAGTGCTTCTTCAAAAAAGTCGAATACTACAGCAACATATTGCACTGTAATTCCATTTTCAGCTCTATAAATGCTGATATTGTTATCGAATCCTGTATAGACATCATTTTCAAAATTAACAAATGAAGTAGTGCTTTCTGTTGAAGGAATATCATAAGTATTGATGCTGATAGTTTGAGATGTTTCTGCATCAACGTAACTATAACCATTAGTGATACTGATAGCGTTTAAATCGGTTCGTGTATATCCATAAGAGAAAGTTTCTACAACACTTGAAAGTGGATTACCATCTACTTCAACTGGATGCTCACTTGTAGATTCACCGACAAACCTTGAGTTTGTTGAAGCTGCAATAGTAACAGGAGTAGCATCGCTAACGATAATTGCGCTTTGAAGTTCAACTAAAAGTAAAACCGGATGATGCCTATCTAACAAGTCATATACACCCATTGAGACATTAGTGTTTCCACTATATTCGAATTTTTTTGTTTCGGTGGAATATGCAATTGTTCCTTGCGCGGTTTGATCAAATTGATAAGTATCACCATCGATATTAGCGCAAGTGTGAATTGTTAATTGTTTTAGAATGCCGCTAGGGCAAACGACATTAATAGAATCGTTACCAGTATTTTTAACTCTAGCAGCGGTGAACCAGGCAACTGTA
Organism: uncultured Erysipelotrichaceae bacterium; assembly: GCA_902774655.1. Taxonomy (GTDB): domain Bacteria; phylum Bacillota_I; class Bacilli_A; order RFN20; family CAG-826; genus Fiminaster. Next base: position 7,990 of record CACYJD010000017.1, read on the forward strand.
CCTAAGACTAAAGCGACGACAGAAAAACTGCATAAAGCGATTGCTGAAGCGAATTTTAATTTCATGTCCTTAGTCATAAGTAATAAAAGCCAGCTACCTTTCTTCGGCAGCTGGCTATCTTAATTATTGGTTAAGACCCTATAGTTTTGCGTCACTAGATTACTCTAGTTTTGCTTTTGTCGAGTAATATTATAGTTAATATTATCTAGATATACAACATTTTTATTTTTTAAGTCGCATTGGATCTATATTTTTATTTAATCAGTGACTTTTTAGTTATCAATTTTGATTACTAAAATACTCACTATTATAAGCGTAATATGCATGCACATCAAATACAAGAAAGGCTGATTTAGTCGTAACATTTTTGTTTTGAAGTATGTCATCAAAGTAGGTAAAAAACATTCATAAATTTTCAATATATGCGACATCTATAAAAAATTTATTTATTCGATTGCATCGTAATATTTTCTTCTACTTTGTCCGATTTTTAACTTTTCACCGGTATATATAAAGTAGAG
>CACYJD010000018.1 GCA_902774655.1 uncultured Erysipelotrichaceae bacterium
ATTCGGTGAGTTCATTGGCTGTTCTAATTTCCCAACATGCAACTACACTGAAACAATAGAGGAACCTATTAAATATACAGGTGAGAACTGCCCAGACTGTGGTAAACCACTTATTTATAAGAAATCAAAAAAGGGCAAAACATTTATCTCTTGTAGTAATTATCCACTCTGTAAATTTGTTAAGAGTTATAAAAAACCTAGCAAGAGTCCCTTAAATTTGAAAAGTGAATAAGGTCCAACTGAAAGCTTGGATTTTATTTTTACCTATTATTAGAGTAGAATTACAATAATATGAAACGAGTTAATGTCATTGGCGCTGGCCTAGCAGGAGTTGAAGCTTGTAACTATCTTTTAAAAAGAGGTTACGAGGTTCATTTATACGAAAAAAGAGGAGTCGCTGCCTCACCTGCACATGTGACTAATCTTTACGCTGAACTTGTTTGTTCTAACTCGCTTAAATCAAGCAGGTTAGATAATGCTTGCGGTCTTCTTAAAGAAGAGATGAGGCACATGGATTCATTAACCATGAAAGTAGCAGAAGAAACCTCGATCCCAAGTGGTAACGCTTTAAGCGTTGATAGAGATACTTTTGCATCAAAAATCACCCATATAATTAACTCTTTTCCTAATTTGGTATTTCACAACGAAGATGTAATTGACCTTCCAGATGAGCCCACAATTGTAGCGACCGGTCCATTAACTAGCGATATTTTAGCGAAAAGATTAAATGAAATAATTGGCACTGGATCACTGTTCTTTTTTGACGCTAGTGCGCCAATCGTAAGAGCGGAATCTATTGATATGAATATTGCATATCGTAAATCTCGTTATGATCAAGATGATGGTAGTTATATTAACTGTCCGATGAGCAAAGAAGAATATGACGCATTTTATGATGCTTTAGTTAATGCTGAACTGGCTCATATTCATGAATTCGATAAGAACTACTTTGATGGATGTATGCCAGTTGAAGTAATAGCAAAAAGAGGAAGAGACACTCTAAGATTTGGACCACTTAAACCTAAAGGATTACAGGATTTAAGTAGACCAAAAGCATATGCTGTTGTCCAATTAAGACAAGATAATCTCGCTAACGATTTATATAACATTGTTGGTTTTCAAACTAATTTAACTTACCCAGAGCAAAAACGAGTTTTCTCTATGATTCCTGGATTGGAACACGCGGAATTCGTTCGATATGGTTTAATGCATAGAAATACTTATATTTGTTCACCTGTTGCACTTAATCAGGATATGTCTTTAAAGAATAAACCTAATATTTATATTGCCGGTCAACTCAGTGGTGTGGAAGGATATGTTGAAAGTGCTGCTATGGGTATCCTTGCAGCTATCTCTATAGATCAAAAATTATCAAATAAAGCGCAAGAAATGCCACCAATTCATACAATCATTGGTTCTTTGCGTAATTACATATGCAACGCGAGTAAGGATGATTTTTCACCAATGAATGCTAACTTTGGCATCATTTTTGGCGCAACAAAAAGCAACCGTGAAGAAACAATTGAGAAGTCTTTAAAATCAATTGATGAATATTGGAAGAGAATAAATGACTAAGGAAGTTGAAGAATTTATTAATCATTTAAAACTGGATCTCTTTTATAGCGAGCACACTTGTGATGCTTATGAAAGAGATATTGTTTCCTTTTATGAGTTTATTTTCTCTCAAGGAAAAGACTATAACGAAGTTGACAAAGAATTAATACGCGACTTCTTAGCTAAAGAACTTGAAAAAGAGCATAACGAATCAACAATCGCGAGAAGAATGTCATGCTTAAGACATTTCTATAATTACCTTCTAATACACAATTACGTATCACAAAATCCGTTCATTTTTGTAAGCTCTCCAAAAAAAGGAATAAGATACCCAGATGTTCTTTACCCAGAACAAGTTGGACGATTATTTGAACTGAATGCTTTAAGAAATGACCCGCTTGTTCATAGAGATCAAACTATCCTAATGCTTTTGTACGCTAGCGGTTTAAGAGCGAGTGAATTCGTGAATCTTAAAATCCAAGACGTTGATATAAGGCATAGAAGTATTCGAGTGTTAGGAAAAGGTAAGAAAGAAAGATACACAATGTTTGACGAACTAACACGAGACCAACTTAAAGATTATGTTCAAAATCATCGAGATGAACTTATTTATAAAAACGGCAAGTTAAACCCTGATTCACTTGACTACCTATTCTTAAATGCACAAGGAAAGAAACTTACCGTTAGAGGTCTAGAGTACATTTTAAAGAAGATTGATGACGAAACCGGATTGCATTATGGTTTACATCCACACACCCTTAGACATAGCTTTGCGACGCATTTATTAGAGGGTGGGGCGGATTTAAGAGTCATTCAAGAATTGCTAGGCCACTCATCGATAAATACCACCCAAATCTATACACATGTCAGTGAAGAAGCGATGGTAGAAGAGTATAAAAATGCCCATCCAAGAGCGAAAAAACACTAGGAAGTCGCCTCTTTTAACTTTTTAACAAATTATATTTGTTTTATATATATACGTTGTGATAAGATATTCACGCTGTTTTTAATAAACAGACTACACACATTAGGAATTCACTTTCCGTGTCCCACTAGACAAACCGGGGGAAAGTGTTCGAACTAATGGAGGTTAAAACAAATGGAGGTTCTATAATGAACGAAGAAAAGAAAGTTGCAGAAGTTAAAGAGCAAGAAGCTCCAGTTAACGAAGAAGCAAAAGTCATGGATATGGTAATGCATGACGAAAATGCCCCAATCATTACCATGAGAAAACTTCTTGAAGGTGGCGTACACTTTGGTCACCAAACAAGAAAATGGAATCCAAAGATGAGCAAATTCATCTATGGTGCAAGAAATGGTATTTATATCATTGACCTTGAAAAATCCGCAGCTAAATTAACAGAAGCATATTTAGCACTTAAGAGTATCGTTGATGAAAACGGTAAAGTCTTATTTGTCGGTATCAAGCCACAATGCAAAGCAGTTGTTGAAGAACAAGCTTTACGTTCCGGTTCCTTCTACATCACAAATAGATGGTTAGGTGGTACCTTAACAAACTTCAAGACAATTCAAACAAGAATTAGAAGATTAAAAGAACTCGAAAATATGGAAATCGATGGTTCTTATGATCGCTTACCTAAGAAGGAAGTTGCCCAACTTAAGAAAGAAAAGGATAAACTTTCCAAGAACTTAGAAGGTATTAAAGAAATGAGAAAGCTCCCACAAGCTGTTATCGTTGTTGATCCTCAACTCGAACACACAGCTGTTAGTGAAGCTCACAAATTACACATCCCAGTATTCGGTATTGCTGATACAAACAGTGATCCAGATGTACTCGACTTCCCAATCCCAGCTAATGATGATGCTTTACGCTCAGTCAAATTAGTTATCACCGTCTTAGCAGATGCTATCGTTGAATCCAAAGGTGGAATCACCGAAATCGCATACACCAAAGATGAAGGTGAAGAAGTCACTATGAAAGATGCTATCAGACAAGCAGATAAAGAAAACGCTGAAAGATTAGCAGCTATTCGTAAAGCAAGACAAGAAAGACAAGAACGCTTCGAAAAGATGCAAGCTCAAAAAGAAGCCGCTCGCAAAGCTCGCGAAGAAGGCAAAGAGCCAGCAAAAGAAGGAAAACCTGCTGTTAAAAAGGAAAAAGCCCCTAAAGCAGCCAAGAAAGAAGTAGCAAAGGAAGAAGCTCCAGAAGCTACAGAAGAGGCTAAATAATTATGCCAAGCATGATTGAACTTATTAAAGAACTCAGAGATCGTACCGGTGCAGGTATGATGGATTGTAAAAAAGCTCTCGAAGCCACAAATAGTGATGTTGAAAAAGCTATCGACTGGTTAAGAGAAAAAGGCATTGCTAAAGCCCAAGCTAAAGCAAGTAGAATTGCTGCTGAAGGCTTAAGTGGTGTTAAAGTTGAAGGCGACAAAGCAGTTATCGCTGAAGTCAACTGTGAAACAGACTTCGTTTCTAAAGGCGAAAAGTTCCACAAATTAGTTGATGATGTTCTCGCTAGTGCATTAGCAAATTCTCCAAAATCAATTGAAGAAGCTAAAGCACAAACAACTCAATTATTCACAGACGCAACCGTTTCTATGGGTGAAAAACTTGACTACCGTAGATTCGAAATCGTTTGTAAGAGTGGTGCTCAAGGTTTTGGTTCTTACATCCACATGGGTGGTAAGATTGCAACCTTAGTTCTCTTAGAAAAAGAAGACGCTGAACTCGCTAAAGGACTCGCTATGCACATCGCTGCTAATGGTCCTAAATACATCAGTGAAGCAGATATCCCTGCTGAAGTCTTAGAAAAAGAAAGAACCATTCAATTAGAAGCTGCTAAAGTTGATCCAAAATTAGCTTCTAAACCAGAACAAATCTTAAAAGGTATTGTTGAAGGTAAAGTTAAGAAACTTCTTTCTGAATCTGTCTTATCAAGCCAAGCATATCTTCTTGATGGCGAAAAGAGTGTTGCTCAAGTCTTAAAAGAAAAAGGTAATAACATTGTTAAATTTGTTAGATACGCTGTCGGAGAAGGCATTGAGAAACGTCAAGACAACTTCGCTGAAGAAGTAATGAAAGAAATTAAATAATCACTTATAATTAAGTAAATAAGGAGCCGAGCTATGAAATATAACCGTATCTTAGTTAAACTCTCTGGAGAAGCACTTTCCGGTGATGGTACTAGCGGTATTATTGATAGTAAGGCTCTTTTATCTACTTTTGAAGTTATTTCAGATATCGCTAAAAGTGGAGTCGAAGTATCTATCGTTATTGGAGCAGGTAATATTTGTCGAGGAGGTCTAATTGAAAAGACTGGTATTGATAGAGTTACCGGTGACAAAATGGGGATGCTTGGAACTATCATAAATTCCTTCGCAATTGCTGACCAATTAAATAGACTTGGAAACAAATCCGTGGCACTATCTGCGGTTAAAATGGAAGAATTTATGGAAACTTACTCTCCAGAATTAGCGGATAAATATCTCAAAGAAAAGTACATTGTTGTCTTTGGTGGAGGCACTGGTAAACCATTCTTCACAACTGATACATGTGCTACATTAAGAGCTATCGAAACTAACTCTGAAGCTATCTTTATTGCAAAGAATGGTGTCGATGGAATTTATGATGATGACCCAAGAGTAAATAAAAATGCTAAAATGTTTAAAAGCATAACTTGTAGTGAAATCATTTCTCGTAATTTAAAAGTAATGGATTTAACTGCTATTGAGATGCTTAAAGATAAAGACATTGATGTTAGAGTCTTCAATATGGCGGATAGAAATAATTTCCTTCGCATTATTAATGGAGAAGATATTGGCACTACCGTCAAGAAAGGATAAAAACTATGGACGAACTAGCAATTGAAGCAAAAGGAAGAATGCAAAAAAGCATTGAATCATTTGAAGGAGAACTTTCCCAATTAAGAACTGGAAGAGCCACTCCAGCTATGCTTGATAGAATTGAATGTGACTATTATGGAGATAAGATTGCTGTTAACCAAATCTCAAGCATTTCAGTTCCTGAACCAAGACAACTTTTGATTAAACCTTATGACAAAAACGATATTAAATCTATCGTTGCCGCTATCAATGCGTCATCTTTAGGAATTAATCCTATCGCTGATGGAGATCAAATTAGATTAATTATTCCAGCACTTAACGAAGAAACTCGTAGAGACTTAGTTAAAAAGGGTAAAGCAATGCTTGAAGAAGCAAAAGTAGCTATCAGAAATATCAGAAGAGAATATAACGATTTTGTAAAAGACGCTGATGATATGACTGATGATTACAAAAAACGTGTTCAAGATGACATTCAAAAAGTCGTCGATGAAGCTACAAAAACTTTAGAAGATATCTTTGCTAAAAAAGAAAAAGATATCATGTCTATCTAAGCTATTATTTATAACACTTATGGGGAGCGTAATGCTCCCTTTTCTTTTTAAAAAGAATTTGTGAGATTATATTTTTATAAATGCTCGCTTGCGTGTATAATAGAAGCACTATGAAAACGAACGTAATTTTAAACAAACCAATAAATCACATTGCATTCATTATGGACGGTAATGGTAGATGGGCTAAAAAGAGGGGACTTCCTCGTCATTTAGGTCACAAAGAAGCCTGCAATCGCATCCGTGCAATCCTTGACGTTTGTAGAGCTTATGGCATTTATGCAACTAGTCTATATGCATTCTCAACAGAAAACTGGAAGAGACCTCAAGATGAAATTGATCATTTATTTGATTACTTAGAAGTGTTCTTTAAACGTGAAATTGACGGACTTATTAAAGATGGCATCAAAGTAATTATTAGTGGGGATATCTCTCGACTACCTGAAAGAAGTCAAAACACCGTAAGAAACGCCATGAATTTGACTAAAGATAACAATAAAAATGTCTTAAATATTTGTTTAAATTATGGTTCCAAGGAAGAACTTACTCGCGCTACTAAACTAATAGCGGAAGAAGTTAAAGAAGGGAAACTTAATGTTGAAGATATTACCGAAGATACTATCCAACAACATTTATATACATCAAGCATTCCAAATGTAGATTTAATGATTAGAACAAGTGGTGAGCAAAGACTAAGTAATTACTTATTATGGCAAAACGCATATGCTGAATTTGTATTTACTCCAGTCATGTGGCCTGATTTTGATCAAAAAGCACTTGAGGATTGCTTAATCGAATTCAATAACAGAAATAGAAGATTCGGAGGTTTAGACAATGGAAAAGAATAAAATTCACATTGAAACTAACGAGATTACTCAAGAACAAAAAGCCTCATTAAAAGTTAGAACAATTACCGCTATTATATTGGTTCTTATTTGTGTTCCTTGTTTATTTTTTGGTGGTTGGCTATATGCTTTATTAGTTGGTGTTGCCGCTGCATTAGCGACATATGAACTAATTCACGTTACTAATCCATCTACACCTCACAAAATTATTTTATATATTTTCTCGATTGTATTAGTTGAGTCATTTGTTTTCTGGAGATTCTTAAAGGCTAACTTAATTACTTTGCTTGGGCCATCTTCACTAGACTTCCAAGAAACGATAGGCTTAATTGATAGTTTGTTATGTAATGGCTTCCAAGACATTGAGATATCTGTTATTGCTGTTTTAGTAGCAGCGTTAGTTTATTTCACAATCTCATTTGTTGATGAAAAAACAAAGATTACTGACGTTTTCTATTACATTTCAATGACATTAATTGTAGGTATCTCGTTTCAATCATTACTCTACCTACGCTATTCACCATTCGCTCAATTCGGTTTAATTGTTGAAGAATCACGTCTTGGTGATTTTGACTTTAAATATGTCCAAAGTGTAATGCTCACAATTTATATTTTGATGGGTATTATGTTCAATGACATTGGCGCTTACTTAACCGGTATGTTATTTGGTAAGCATAAAATGAATCCTAGAATCTCCCCTAAAAAGACTTGGGAAGGATTTGTTGGCGGCGTTGTTATTTCGTTTGCGTTCTCCAGCGCTTTTGCGTTTATTATGAGTGGTGCAGGATACGAAATCTTACCAACACTTACTGGTCAAGGATGGTATTGGATTCTTCCAATTTCATTAGCTTTACCTCTTGTTGGAGATATTGGAGACTTCGTTTTCAGTTCCATTAAACGTCATTATGGCGTTAAAGACTTCTCTAATTTACTACCTGGACACGGCGGTGTTTTAGATAGACTTGATAGCGTACTATTTGGTTCGACACTTGCTGCCTGTTTATTAATTATGATTAATGGAGGATGGGCCTTCGCATTTGGTCTATAAATAGTATGAACGTACTCCTTCTTGGTGCATCAGGATCAATCGGTGAACAAACTCTAGATATCTTAGCAGAGAATAGAGATAGATTTACCCTTGTTGGTTTTTCTGTAGGCAAAAGAAGCGAGAATATATCCTTAATTTTAAAAAAGTTTCCTTCTGTTAATAGTGTTTATTTAATTGATGAAGCTAAGAAAAAAGCTTTTTCAAAAGCATATCCTTCAATTAAATTCTACGCTAACGATGAGTTAGAAAATCTCGTTAAAGAGTGTGATTACGACATGTGTGTTGATGCTTTAGTGGGCATAAGTGGTCTTGTTCCATGTATTAGAGCGTTAGAAAGAAATAAGATTGTTTGTCTAGCTAACAAAGAAGCATTAGTTACCGGTGGTCATCTTGTTAATGATTTACTCGCTAAAGGATATGGAAAACTTTATCCAATTGATAGTGAACATGTCGCTTTAGCTAAATGTTTATCACACGTTAAGAAAGACGAGATTGATAAATTAATTATTACTGCAAGCGGTGGAGCGCTTAGAGAAGTACCTTTTGAAAAACTTGCTAGTGTTACAAAAGATGATGCATTACGTCATCCAACATGGAATATGGGCGCTAAAATTACAATTGATTGCGC
>CACYJD010000019.1 GCA_902774655.1 uncultured Erysipelotrichaceae bacterium
GGAATATCGTATTCATCGATTCTTTTGCATAAATCTTCTTTGACTTTGTCACCTTTGAAGACTCTATATTTGGTGCCATAAATAAATGGATGGTGAGTTAAGATTAAATCTGGTTTTTTAGGAAGTCTCTTAATGGCTTCAAAAGCATCATCGTCAAAGTCGAGCGCTAAAGCGATGACTTTTGTTTCCTCTTTGAGTTTTCCAGTCATTAATCCGCCACGGTCTCCACTTGATCTTAGTCTTTTAGGAAATCTTTTAGCTAATTTATTAATTAGTGAAATAGTTTTCATAAAGATTTAATCCTTTCTATCCTATGGATAATATCATCATCTTTGCTCTTACTATAGATACCCATTAATCTATTTATTTCATATTCGCGATATTCATTAAATAGTGGATCGTTTATAATGCCCAAACCGAATTCGATTTCTACATCGCTATAGTTTTTGTGACCTTTTAGGAAGCTAATCACAAAATAATAACGGTCTTTTTCTTTTACGATAACTTCTTTATTGATATAGAATCCGAGTTTAGAAACTTCTGTTCTCACTAATGGGATATCTCGATGAGCGTCGACAATAATTTGTTTGATATTTTGAAGTTTATCTTTGCTTTGGCTTAGGATGTCTACAATTAATGAACCACCCATCCCTGCAACGACAATTACATCATTATCTATACAGAGTTTTTCTAAACCATTACAAAGTAAAGTTTCGCAATTTAGTATATTTTTAGTCGATTTTTGTAATATTTCAAATGGACCTTTTTTATTCTCGACTGCAACAACTTTATTTACCTTTGAGGCGATATATTGTTCGAGTTGACCATGGTCTGCACCGACATCATAAACTGAGGAATTAGGCAGCACTAAGTCCCCTATTATTTGTAGTCGTTTTGAAATATTGTTAGCCATGTTCTACTTCAAATATTTGTAGTCTTGTAAGAGTTTGGCGCGGTTAGCGTTACTAAGTTTCTTAAGAGCCTTAGCTTCGATTTGTCTAATACGCTCACGTGTAACGTTAAAGACTTTTCCGACTTCTTCAAGGGTCTTTGGATGGTTATCGTCTAGACCATATCTAAGTCTAAGAACTTGTTCTTCTCTAGGAGTTAAATCTTTCATGACTTCATAAAGTCTTTCTTTAAGAAGAGATCTTGTTGCGTAGTCACTTGGGTTAACTGATTCCTTATCTTCGATAAAATCACCTAAATGTGAATCATCCTCTTCACCAATTGGGGTTTCCATTGAAACTGGTTCTTGGTTAATTCTTTGAATTTCTCTAATTCTATCTGGGGATAATAAACCACCAAGTCTTTCAGAGATTTCTTCAGCAGATGGTTCACGTCCTAGTTCTTGAACTAGTTGACGTTGCGCTCTTGTAATCTTGTTGATTGTTTCGACCATATGAACAGGAATTCTAATGGTTCTAGCTTGGTCGGCAATTGCTCTAGTAATAGCTTGACGAATCCACCATGTAGCGTAGGTTGAGAATTTAAAACCTTTGGTGTAGTCGAACTTTTCAACAGCTTTAATTAAACCGGTGTTACCTTCTTGAATTAAATCAAGGAATGGCATACCCCTACCAGCATAACGTTTAGCAATAGAAATGACTAAACGTAAGTTTGCGTTAATAAGTTGCTCTTTAGCGTCTTCGTCGCCTTCAGCAATACGTTTTGCTAAATCAGCTTCTTCTTGTGGTTTAAGTAATGGGACTTTTCCAATCTCTTTAAGATAAATCTTAACTGAGTCATTAACTTTAACATCGCCAGAAGTAAATCTAGTTAAATCGCTTAAATCTTGCTCGGTTGGAATATCGTCATCATCAATTTTAACTTCATCTTCATCGATAAAGTCATCTTCTTCTAAGAAGTCATCTCCATCATCTTCCATGTTAAAGTCGATTTCATCGATACCGGCTTCATCTTCATCACTAATGACTTCGATTTTATTATTCTTAAAGTAGGCAATTAAATCTTCGATTAACTCATCGTTATTATCGAATTGTTGAATCGCATCATCAATTTCTGCTTGTTCAATGACATTACCTTCCTCTTTGGCTTTCTTTAAGAGTTTTTTCTTAATTGAGTCAATGGATTCAACGGCTTCATCATCGTCATCTTCAGAAACTTTTGCGACTTTCTTTGCTTCTTTTGTGGCTTTTTCGGCCACTGGAGCGGTTTTTTCTTTCTTTGCTGCCATTTTCTTGTACCCTCATCTTTCCGAGCCTTATTTACTCGATTTTGTTTGTTCGTTTTAAGTAATCATCAAGCATTCTTGCTTTTTCTTCGTTTGATTTACCAACGCTTGCTTCTAGTAATTGCTTACGTTCGTAGATCCGACGTCTTTCGTCTTGGATGACGTTATTGCAATCATTCATGATGTTTTCATTGTATTTAGATTGTTCTTTCTCTAAAGAGAAGCTGGTTAGTTCGTTAACCATATCTTCTTTTTTAGGGTTGTCACTCATTTCGATTTGAGTGATTAAACCAGGAACATTTATATCCCCATAAGTCGCGACATAATCCGATAAATAGTTAGCGATTTGTAGATATACCTCGTTATAGAAATACTTGATGTTTTTCTCATAGTATTCCACCGCTTCTTTAGAACTAAGCATAAGCTTAAGCGCTAATGATTCGGCATTTGTAAGTTTTCTCATGTCCTTATTGATCTTGGCTAATGATTGGCGACTATAGCCAGTAAATTGGACTGGAGCTTCTTCTTTGACTGTCTTCTTGCTTCGCAAATCTTCGACATAATCTCGGATTGCTTGAGCTTCGAAGTTCGTAACTGTTGCGAGTCGATAGATATAGTTATCTAATTCGATTTTAGTTTTAGCGTTCACTAGCATTGGGCCGAAGTGAGAAATTACTTTTTTTCTTTCTTCAACCGAACCTAATGGAGCGACATTTTCATAATAGTTAAGTGCGAATGTGAATGGATCCACTAAAGTGTTGATATAACTTCTAAGAGCGTCTGGTCCTTCTTTTTTAAGGATTTCATCAGCATCTTTTAGCTCACCAGGTTTCGAGACAAGTCTATAACTTACTCCGGCGGCATCAAACATCTCAACATTAAGTCTTTTTAATTGCTCAGCATTGGTCTTGGTCATGGCGGTTCCCATTAACCCTACTACTGAGTTAATTCCTAAGGAATCTATTGCGAATACATCCATGAAGCCTTCAACAACGTATAAGAACTTGTCGTGCTTAAGAGTTGTCTTAGCGTTATCCATGTTGTAAAGGATATTTCCTTTGGAAAAGATTTTGGTTTCAGGAGAGTTAACGTATTTTGCAGTGTCGTTATCCTCTATTCTTCTAGCACTAAAGCCGACAACTTGGCCTGAAGCATCTTTAATTGGGAAGATTAAGCGTCCCGCATTTGAGTCATTCATGCCTTGAAGCTTAGCGTATGAGATACCTATATCTTCGATATTTTTTAATGAATAACCTTTTTCTTTAAGGTAATTGATGGATTTTGTTCCGTCTTTTAAAGCGTAACCTAAACCGAATTTAGCGATTTGTTCAGCACTTATTTGTCTATCTTCAAGGTATTTTCTAGCGATTTCACCTTCTTCAATAGATAGACCATATTGGTAGAATTTGTGTAAGTCAGTGATACATCCATATAATGGAACTAAGTTTTCGTCAACTTGTCTTTCGTAGGATTTAACGTGTAGTCCTGGATCATCATAGCCAATTAGATTAGCGACTTTTCTAATGGCTTCCTCGTAACTCACACCATCATATTTACTAACAAATCCAAAGACATCACCTGCTGCACCGCAGACAAAGCACTTAAAGATTTGCTTATCTTCGCTTATGGAAAGGCTAGGATTATGGTCATCATGAAAAGGGCAGACCGCGAAATGGTTGCGACCTTTTTTAGTCACTGGAATATATGTAGAAACAACGTCTACTATATTCGCTCGACTTCTGATTTCCTCCACTAATTCTTGCTTAATTGCCATAAGTTATATAAATATAATATCTACTAAAAATTTACTAAATCTTAATTAGGCTTCTAATTTGTCTAATAAGAAGTTTCTGACATCCTTAATAGGAAGTCTGATTTGCTCCATGGTATCTCTATCACGGATTGTAACGCATTGATCGTTAACTGTATCGAAGTCCACTGTAATGCAATATGGAGTTCCAATTGCGTCTTGTCTACGATAACGTTTTCCGATAGAAGCTGTTTCATCATAAGTAACATTTAAATGTTTGTTTAAGCTATTGAGCAATTCTTTAGCTGGTTCGTTTAATTGTTTACTTAAAGGTAAAACTGCTGCGATATATGGAGCGAGTTTTGGTTTAAAGTGCATAACGATACGAGTGTCATTTTCAAGTTGTTCGACATCATATGCTTCGCATGCCACCATTAAGAAGATACGTTCAACACCCATCGATGGTTCAATGCAGTATGGAATGTATTTTTCTTTTGTTTCTGGGTCGAGATATTCAAGTGATTCACCACTAGCGTCCATATGACGTTTAAGGTCATAATCAGTTCTATCAGCGACACCAAGGATTTCTCCCCAACCAAATGGATATTTGTATTCAACGTCGGTTGTAGCTTTGCTATAGAAGGCTAATTCTTCTTTTTCATGATCACGGTATCTTAAATTTTCTTTAGAAATACCAAGTGATTCAATGAATTTAAGGCAGTAGTCTTTCCAATAAGCAAACCATTCTAGGTCAGTATCTGGTTTACAGAAGAATTCGAGTTCCATTTGTTCGAATTCACGTACTCTAAAGATAAAGTTTCCTGGAGTGATTTCATTTCTGAATGATTTACCAATGTTACAAATACCTAAAGGTAATTTCTTTCTAGTTGTTCTTTGAACATTCTTGAAGTTAACGAACATACCTTGAGCGGTTTCTGGTCTAAGATAGACTAGTGCTTCACTATCTTCGGTAACACCAATATGTGTTCTAAACATCATGTTGAATTGGCGAATGTCTGTGAAATTGGATTTTCCACAAACTGGGCATTTAACATGGTGTTCTTTGATAAAATCAACCATTTGTTCATTTGTCATACCGTTGACATCGGCTTCTGGGAATTGAGAAGCAATTAAATCGTCAGCTCTATGACGTGAATGACATTCTTTACAGTCAATAAGAGGATCGTTAAATGTTGAAACGTGACCTGTTGCTTTCCAGACACCTGGATTCATAAGGATTGCTGCATCAATACCAACATTAGTTGGAGATTCTCTTACAAACTTTTCCCAATAATACTTTTTAATATTGTTTTTTAATTCTGCTCCTAGAGGACCAAAGTCCCAAGAGTTAGATAAGCCACCATAGATTTCGCTTCCTTGATAAACGAAACCACTAGTAACTAAATGATTAACAATTTCATCGAATTTTTTATCCATTATCTTATTTCTCCGTAAAAACGGGAAATATGATATGCCTATCTTAGTATCTTGTCAACCCATTATGAGTGAATTTTTCAATCTAACTTTAGTATCTTCTCTATTAGAGAAAACGACTTTAGGTCAACTGTTGTGTGGTCTTTAACAAAGTCAAATAGTTCTTTTAGAACTTCAATTGATTCTGCTTTAGGAAGCACTGCTTGACCAAATCTTTCAAGGTCAACTTTGAAAATATACCTAATAATCTTAAGCTTTGTTGAATTGTTTGGAGGCAATTCTTGACCATCAAAACAATTTGGACAAATAAATCCTCCTGCTCGATAGTCAACGACTGCTATTGGGCCCCTACGGTGGCAAAGCTGGCATTCGTCAACATTAAGCCCGTAGCCGATAGCCTTTAAAACTTGGGCGAGATAGATAATGTTCACTGTTAATGGATCGAATTCTTTTTCTAGTAGTTCTAAAGCTTTGCAATAAAACGGATATACTCTACTAGTATCTTCGTCCACTAATAATTTGATATTAATTTCACATAAAAATCCAAGAGATGTTAAGCATGTTAATGTTTGTTTAGCGTGCGGATAAGTTTGGATTAATTCGGCATTTTTGAGGAATAATCCTTCTTTTCCGTTGTATAAAACATATCTACCTTTTGTGTGTATTTGGACGCTTGAAGCATTTTTTGAAGTTGGCTTCATAACGCCTCTAGCTAAAAATGGGACCAATCTATTTTCACTTAAAATAGTCACCATTGCATCGTTGTCCCGAAATGGTGTGTTTTTTACGACAATACCTTCTACTTCAATCATTATTTGTATCCTAATTCCTTAAGGAGTCTAGGATTATTGAGCCAATCTTTTTTAACAGACACGAATAATTCTAGGAAAATCCTTTTATTATAAAATTCTTCTAAGTCTGTTCTTGCTTTTATGCCAATGGCTTTAAGACGCTTGCCGCCTTTGCCAATGACAATTCCCTTATGGGAATCTTTATCCACTACAATAGTTGCTTCGATAACAACTGATTCTTTTTTGTTTTGGATTTTGGTTACTTTTACTGCTGCATCATGAGGGACTTCATCCTTAAGAGTGAGTAAAAGTTTTTCTCTAATAACTTCAGAGATATAGAAATTTGCATCCTTATCACTAATGGTGTCTTCAGGAAAGAAGCGAGGACCTTCAGGAAGTATTTTCTTGATTTCATCAAGTAAAGTATCAACATTAAAGTTTTCTAATGCGGACATTTCAAGTACTTTAGCGTGAGGATAGATTTCTTTATATTTCTCCACCATTTCTTTAGCTTCAGGAAGTCTTACTAAATCAATTTTGTTAATAACAACAAACATTGGAGTGTCTTTGGAAATGGTTTCAGATATATATTGATCGCCAGCATCGAATCTTTTGCTAGCGTCAGCGACTAAGACAATTGCTTCAACATCTTTAGCAGAGTTGAATGCTTCTTGGTTCATGATATTACCAAGTTCATGATGGGCTTTGTGAATTCCAGGAGTGTCTACGAAGACGATTTGATAATCACCGTCATCATAGATGCCTTTAATTACATTGCGAGTTGTTTGAGCTTTATCAACAACAATGGATACCTTTCTTTCTAAAAGTGCATTCAAAATTGTAGATTTACCTACATTGCTTCTACCAACAATTGCAACAAAGCCACTTTTCATAATTATTTAAGGTCATCTTCGCTAAAAGCGAAAGGTAATAATTGGGCAATAGTTGTTTCTTGAACATCACCTTTAACATTGCTCATTAAAATAGGTGCATCTTTTGGGAAGAGTTCAGAAATAACTTGTCTACATGCTCCGCAAGGTGAACATGGAGTTGGAGTTGGGGCTGATAAAGCCAATGCGACAAAGTCGTCCTTCTTATAGCCATTAAGCATTGCATTATAGAGTGCGTTTCTTTCAGCACACATGCAAAGTGGATAGGAGCTATTTTCGATATTGGCGCCTAAAAAGATCTTATTATCTTTTGTTAAAAGCGCGGCCCCTACTGCAAAATGTGAATAAGGTGAATAGCTAAGCTTACTAGCTTCATTTGCTTTTTTAAGTAAAAGTTCTTTATCAAACATGTTTCTTACCTCTCCTAAAATCTCATCTTGAAGGCCGAACATAATTGCCTCGTCTTCTTTCTTCATGTGGTCGTAGCCTAATAAGTGTAATAACCCATGAACGAATAAGAATGACATCTCTCGATATAGAGTGTGACCGTAATCACTAGCTTGTTCAGTTGCCCTTTCATAAGAGATGATGATTTCCCCGAGAACTTTGTGTGGATTATCTTTGATAAGTAGTTCATTCTCATCATCATAGAACGCAAAACTAATTACGTCTGTTGGTCTATCGATTCCTCGATATTCCTTGTTGATTTCATGAATTCTAGCATTATCAACGATTGATACGTCGACCTCATATTCATCTTTGATGTTAAGGTGATTAAAAGTTTTCACTAATAGATCACTATAAGTTCTTTCGAATTCATCAAATTGAGATGGGCCTAAGTTAGAAAATTCTAAATCCATACTTTTCGGGATTAGATTATAACACGTTTTCGCGCGTGTTGCATTCAATAATCTCATCGAATCTAGCACGTTTTTTCTCGTAATCGAGAACTTTGTCATCATAAGTTAATAAATTTTGAATGTTTTCGAATAAGAAATAGAACATTGCTAAGTTGAATAAGATGTAGTTTAACGAGACTAGTTTGTTGTAAAACATCAGCATCAAACCCATGATTAGGAAAATCAAAGTATAAATAGTTTTCTTGAGCGAGACATTACTAGCGTATTTATACGAGGCTTTACTAACAGCTTCTAGGTTTTCCGAAGCGTCTTCTTTCTGCTTATCAAGTAAAGCAAACTCTTCATCATACTCAATTTCTTTTCTTGTTGGGCTGATGACCTTATCTAAGAAATAATCTAATAGAGCAAGAGCGATAACCACGGCAATCGGAACGATATATGTAAGCGAGTTATATAGCATTACCGAGATTGTTAAAGCGGCTAAAGCGCCACAAGTTACCATAGATGAATCCTTCTTTAAATAAGCTTCTTTAAATTTGACGTATGCTTCATAATCTTTATATCTTAATCCACCTATATCATCAGTAAAATATGTATAAAAGTATTTCTCATCAAATTGCTTAAGCAAATTGATAGTGTACCAATTTCCTACTAATTCAGTTAGGGAGAACAAGATGATAAATATCAATGGTAAAGCAACAAATTCATCTTCTCGAATAAACATGAATCCTATAATTAGTAAAGCAAAAGCGCTTAAACTAATCAGTTGCTTTAGTAGCATCTTCCATAATGGTAGATAAGGTTTTGAACTAATCTTGAACGACTTAGAACGAGCAAGTAAATTAGTCGCATCCTCTACTTCTAATGTGTCTCCAGTGAAGTAATCAATAAACGTATCAAAGTCTAAATACATCTCCCCTCGCTTTGGATCAGTAAAATAAACTCGATTGTTTTTGAATTTTGTAACGAGCACTAAATGGTTAAGAAAGTTTATGCCATTATTTAGATTCACTAATATCGGATATTTTTCTAAGATGTCTAGTTCTAACTCTTCTTTGGCGTCATAATGATAAGCTTTGAGGGTACAGCCTTCAGAATCTGCTAGTTCTATTAAATCTTGAAATGTGAAACTGGCACGTTTGTCTCCTTTCGGCAACTTTAGATAGTCGCCATTTTTTGTGATTGTTGCCAAAAGCATCTTTAAGCTTTGAAAACCACAGTCGTAATCGTTTCCTTGAAATGAAATATATTTTCTCATATCATGCCTCCCTACTTATTCTTACCGAGGAAATTTTAAAAACGCGACAACGAAAAAAAAGATAGGACTAAGTCCTATCAATTTTTATAATGACTAATTAAATTAGTACGATTTGCGACGAGCCATCTCTGATTTAAGTTTACGTTTTAAACCAGGTTTTAGATAGAATTCTCTTTTGCGTGCTTCTTGGAGAACGCCAGATTTATTCACTTGTCTTTTAAAACGGCGAAGTGCTTCGTCTAATGTTTCGTTATCACGAACAACTGTTTTTGGCATTTTATCATCTCCTTTCGTACACGTGTAATTAGTTATTACTCACCTTTAATGAGTTCTAAGCCACTGCTAGCACCGATACGACTTGCACCGGCTTCTACCATAGCTAAGGCTTCTTCTCTAGTGTGGATACCACCGCTGGCTTTAACGCCAAGGTCATTTCCAACTGTTTGTCTCATAAGAGAGACAGCGTGAACTGTTGCGCCACCTTTTGAGAAACCTGTTGAGGTTTTAACAAAGTCGGCTCCAGCTCTTTTACTTGCTTTTGAGGTTTCGACGATTTCTTCGTCGGTAAGTAAGCAAGTTTCAAGAATTACTTTTAGTAATTTTCCTTCACAAGACTCTTTAACTAGTCTAATTTCATCTTCAACATATTTATAGTCATGTTCTTTGGCCATAGAAATGTTTAAGACCATGTCAACTTCTTCAGCACCTGCTTCCACTGCTAATTTAGCTTCGTAAGCTTTGCTTTCTGGAAGTGTTGCACCTAGTGGGAATCCCACGACTGTACAAACTTTAACATCACTGCCTTTAAGTAATTTAGCGGCAAGAGGAACGAATCCTGGATTGACGCAAACACTGGCGAAGTGATTTTCTTTTGCTTCTTCACAGAGTTTTGTAATCGCTGCGACTGAAGCATCAGGTTTTAATAAGGTATGATCAATTAATTTTGCTAATTTCATAATATGAACCCCTTATCTATTATACATAATTATTCGGCGTCTTTTTCTTTTTTGACTTCAACAACACTTTTGCCATCATAATATCCACATTTTGGGCAAACGTTGTGTGATTTGATTGTTGCACCACAATTTGGGCAAACAACTAATCCGCTGACTGAGAGTTTGAAATGAGTTCTTCTCATTCTTTTTCTTGTTTTGGATGTTCTTCTAAATGGTACTGCCATATTAATATCCTCCTCGAAAATATCGTATAAATTATAGATAAATTTATGTATTAGTCAAAAGATTTTAATACAATGTACAATATTTTATCTATTTAATGCGATGTTATCGACTTTTATTTTAACTATTTGACCTATCATTTCATCAGGGAAATCACCGTATAATTTGATGTAATTGCTGGAGAAACCACCCATCAAATGATTGGTCTTATTTCTTTCTTCAAGTATGACTTCTAACTCTTTATTTATAAATCTTGATTCGTATTCTTTTTGGAGTTCATTGGAAAGAGCTATGAGCTTAGCGACTCTCTCCTCTTTAACTTTGTTACTAATTTGGTTTTCGTAAGAGTATGCATCAGTCCCTTCTCTAGCGGAAAATGGGAAGACGTGTAACTCAGAGAAACCGACTTTTTTAATAAAATTGAAAGTTTCTAAAAATTCTTCTTCAGTTTCTCCAGGGAATCCAACGATTACATCAGTGGTAATCGAAATATCTGGTCTAACTTCTCTAATTCGATTCACTTTATTAATAAAGTCATCGACATTGTATTTTCTTCTCATGCGCTTTAAAACGGTTTTAGAGCCACTTTGAAGGGGCATATGAAGATGATCAGCAATATTGCTTCT